>NZ_JBFBJT010000047.1:0-48710 GCF_040686175.1 Streptomyces sp. NPDC086077
GTGTCCATATGCCCAAGAAGCATCAGCGTCGGACCGTCACCACGCCCGATCACACCCACCGCATTGCCCACACCATCGATATGCGCCCGAAAACCCAGATCCGTCATCGCCCGGACCAGATAATCACCCAGCGCACGCTCCTGATACGACGGAGAAGGAATCTCCAGCATCGCCCGAAGCAACCCCGCCGCACACGTCTCGGTCACATACCCCGACGAAGTAAAAGCCCCCTTCATCGCCGCACCCGATCCAGCAGATGGCCCACGATGCAATCCGCCACATCCACCCGATCGGCAAGCGCGGACTGGAAACCGGTGAACTCGACCCGGTGATTGACCTCCAGGACCAGCAGCCGGCCATCCCGGTCCTCGATCAGATCGACACCGGCGATATCAGCGCCGACGGCAGCGGCCGCGTCGACAGAGAGCTTGCCGATCTCCGGAGTCACCTCGCACGGCCGGGCCTGCCCACCGAGCGCCACGTTCGTACGCAAGGACTCACCCGTCCGGTACACGGCCCCCAGCACCTGACCACCGACCACAATCACCCTGATGTCCCGACCGGGCTTGTCGATCAGCTCCTGCAGATACCCGAGATGAGACTGCGGCCCAGGCAGCGCGGCAACGTACTCAAGTACACCCTCCGCACCAGCCCGGTCAGCCAGACGAACCACCAGCCGGCCCCACGAACCGACCAGCGGCTTGATCAGAGCCGGATACCCGATCGAATCCAGAGCGGCCAGCGCGGCCTGCGGAGTGAGAGCGAGCGCAGTACGCGGTGTCGCCACCCCCGCCGCCTCCAAGGCCACAGTGGAACGCCATTTGTCACCGCACACCTCGGTCGCATCCGCACTGTTGACCACATCGACTCCCGCCGCGGTGAGACAGCGGGCCGCGTACACCGCGCGGACCTGACCGATCTCCCGGTTCAACGCGAGACCCCAGGGCAAGCCACGCCCACCGGCCACAAACCACTGACGCCGCGTATCCACGTGCTCGAAACGGATCCCGCGTCGGTCGAATGCGTCAAACAGCCTCTTCTCGTCCGCACCGACCCTGCTCGCAAGCACCGCGATCCCGCAGCCACCCGGGCGCTCTGGTGTCGCTGACACGTGACCTCCGTACTAGGACCACTGACTAACCCCGGACGGCACAACCGACCTGCCGCATGGAAAAGAAGCTACGAGCACACCGACCCCCCGAGCGTCCGCAACAAGTTCAATCACCAGGACACACCCCGCTGACCCACCCCCGTACGGCTGCAAGCTCCGATTACCCGGCGGTCTGGGTCTGTCCCGTCATTAGCGCTGTCGCAGAAGAGGTGTCCCGGTTCAGCCCGTCCCGTACGAGCGCGGCAGAGCGACGTCGGGACGTCGACGTCACGCTCGGCTCCCGTTTCCCGCAGGAGACGGGAGCCGCGTTGGGGCTTCTGCTGGACAGCGCCCGCTGGCTGATGCCACAGCTCGGAACCGTCTGCACCGAGGTGATGGAAAGTCTCTTCGCGGCACTCGGCGGGCAGCAGGGCCAACATCCCGCTGTCCCATCTGCTGGCCCTGCTGATACCGGAGACAGAGTGCAGCAGAGCCGAGGCTCCCGTGGTCGCGGACTTTCAGGACCGCTGACGCAAGATCCTTGACTACGATCCAGCTGCAGCGCGGCAGAACGCTGCGGCGCCCGTTCGGCGCCGCCCGAGCGTACAGTGCCCGTCGACGAACTGGCCGTGCGGTCCTCGGCCGAGGGACTCGTCGTGGTCCGTGGAGCCGGAGCCTGTGCCGACGGACAGCCAGGTACACCGCTGCTGGAGGTTGTGGGCGAGTTCTTGGCCCAGCGTGCGACCCACCTCTTCGTCTGCCAACGCCTTCTGGCGCGTCCCCTAGGAGCCCAAGCCCGCATACCTGGACTTCGACAATCCCTTTCTGGTCGGGCTGTTCGCGATGGCGCTACCGCGCGCCCCGGGGACCACGGACGAGCGCGTCCCCCTCTCCGAGATGCTTCCGACGGCCGACCAGCTGTGGCTACGGGACTCCGCGGGCCGCAGATACACGAGCGACCTTCGCCTGGTCGCAGTCGACAACTCCTGTGGTTCCCCCTTGGTGTTCGGCAATTCACCGCGCGAACGCGGCGCCCGGCACATGGCATGGTCGACGCCTTGAACCGGCTCGCCGAAACCCTGCGCCGGGTCAGCGTGGACGCGGCGGCACCACCCGGATCCCCCGCTCCATCCTCGTCCTGCTCCGAAACGGTGTCCACCGGTCGGTGGACGTAAGGGGGGCCGCCTGGACGATCGCGGCGGCCGCCGGGCGGTTCCAGTCCGTTGTCCGGCTGAAGCGGTAGCCCTGCGGGCCGGCCGTACGGGATGATCTGAGCTCCCGCGCTGGCTGGTCGGCCGTGCGCTCGGCGACATCGACGATGGCCTGACCTACCGGCTGGGTCGGAGGTGTGAAGCCGAAGGCTACGGTCTGCGGTCGGGTTCGGATGATCTTGCTGACGGCGTCGCAGATCTCATCCACACGCTCGGGCTGGAGTCCATATCCACCGGAGCGAGTTGCCCAGCCTCGTAGGGGCGCACTGCCCCACTCCTGTCGGAAACCAACGAGAACAGCCGTCCTCGTCGCGCCCTGGCAGGACTGCACCCGCTTGCTGCACGGCTGTCCACCGCATGTCCACCGGAGACGCGCGATCCGAGGCGGAGCCCACGACACGAAATCACAAAAGACCAGTTCAGAGGCTTATAACTGGATTCTCGTCACCGAGGTCACACCCCCGACCTGCGCATTGCGATGCACAGACCACAGATGCCTGATTTACCCGAATCTCAAGGTCAACGAAAGAGAAACCCCAGGACAGAGGCCTGACCTGGGGCTCACCACGGAGCCGCCTTCGGGATTCGAACCCGAGACCTACGCATTACGAGTGCGTTGCTCTGGCCATCTGAGCTAAGGCGGCGCGCTGTCCGCACTATGGTGCGATCAGCAACGTCGGTAAGTCTACACAGTTTCCGGGGGTGCTCCGTACCGGCCCCGGAGCGCGCGGCTCCGGGGCTGGGGGCGGCTCTAGGAGCAGCGCTTTCCGTCCGTGGGCGCCGTGCCGCGGAGGAGGTACGCGTTGATCGTACGGTCGACGCACGCGCTGCCGCGCCCGTACGCGGTGTGGCCGTCGCCGTCGTAGGTGAGGAGGCGGCCGGAGGCGAGCTGGCGGGACAGGCTGCGCGCCCAGTGGTACGGCGTCGCCGGGTCGCGGGTGGTGCCGACCACGACGATCGGCGCCGCGCCCCTCGCCTCGATGCGGTGCGGCTCGCCCGTGGGCGCGACCGGCCAGTACGCGCAGTTCAGGGCGGCCCAGCCGAGGGACTCACCGAAGACCGGGGACGCCTTCTCGAACGCGGGCAGCGACTTGCGTACGTCGTCCGGGGTGTCGAAGGAGGGAGGGAGGTCCAGGCAGTTCACGGCGGCGTTGGCGTACATCAGGTTCGAGTAGCGGCCGTCGGCGTCCCGCTCGTAGTAGCCGTCGGACAGGGCGAGCAGCCTCGCGCCGTCGTTCTTCTTCACGGCCGCGGTCAGCGCCTCGCGCAACTGCGGCCAGGCCGCCTCGTCGTACATCGCCGCGATCACCCCGGTGGTGGCCAGGGACTCGGTGAGGCGGCGCCCGGCCCCGTCACCCGTGGGCAGCGACTTCGCGTCGATCCTGTCGAAGAACGCCTTCAGGTTCCGGCCGACCTGCTCCGGCTTCGCCCCCCGCCCGCCGAGGGCGCAGTCCGCATGCCGTACGCAATCCTTGGCGAACGCCTTGAACGCCGTCTCGAACCCGGCGGTCTGGTCCAGGTTCAGCCTGCGGGCCGACAGCGTGGGGTCCATCGCGCCGTCCAGCACCAGCCGCCCGACCTGCTTCGGGAAGAGCCCGGCGTACGTCGCGCCGAGCAACGTCCCGTACGACGCCCCCACGTACGTCAGCTTCCGGTCCCCCAGCGCCGCCCGCACGATGTCCATGTCCCGGGCCGCCTCGACCGTCGAGACATGCCGCAGCAGATCGGGCGCGTCCGCCCCGCACCCCTCGGCGAAGCCCTTGTACGCCGCCACCAGCCCGTCGACCTCGCGCCCGTCGTCGGGCGTGATGTCGGTCTGCGTGTACGCGTCCATCTCCCGCCCGTCGAGGCACTCGACGGGCTCGCTGCGGGCGACTCCGCGTGGATCGACCGCGACCATGTCGTACTGGGCACGCACCTCCTGCGGGTAGCCGATCCCGGCGTACGACTGGAGGTACCCGACCGCCGAACCGCCCGGCCCGCCCGGGTTCACCAGCAGCGAGCCCAGCCGCTTGCCCGGCCCCGCGGCCTTCTTCCGGGCCACCGCGAGCCGCACGTCGCCGGCGTCGGTCCGGGCGTAGTCGAGCGGCACCCGCAGCGTGGCGCACTCGAAGCCGGGGACACCGCAGGAACGCCAGCCGGGCTTCTGCCCGTAGTACGACGCCAGCGCGGAGGAGGCCGCCTCCGGCAGCGCCGCGAGCGCCGCCGCCTGGGCCGCGGACGAACTGGCGGAACTCGTCGAGCTCCCGGAGGAGCAGGCGGATGCGACCAGTGCCGCGAGGGCGAGGAAGGTGGCTCCGGTGCGGGACCTGACGCTGAACACGGTCCTGGACCTGCGGTGGGTGCGCCTTGTGTGCATCCCGCGAGAGTAACGCTGCGCGATGTTCTAAATGCCCTGCGTGCGCCTTGTGCCTCGGACGAGTGCAGGCTGTCCCACGGATGTCCCACGGACGAGGTACACCGTCAACGACGAGCGTGGGTGTGAAGCCGTGGCCCGGCGCAACCCGCTGTGCCCGGTGGGACCGGTCAACCCGCCCTGAGTGCCATGGTCATCGCCTCCACCGCGAGCAACGGCGCCACATTCCGGTCGAGCGCGTCCCGGCACGCGGCGATCGCCTCGATGCGGCGCAGTGTGGATTCGGGTGCGCTGCTTCGCGCGAGCCGCTCCAGCGCGTCCTCGGCGTCCGTGTTGGCGAGCGCGACGCGGGAGCCGAGCTGGAGGGCGAGGACGTCCCGGTAGAAGGCGGTGAGGTCGGTGAGGGCGAGGTCGAGACTGTCGCGCTGCGTACGGGTGCGCCGACGCTTCTGCTTGTCCTCCAGGTCCTTCATCACGCCGGCCGTACCCCGCGGCATCCGGCCCCCCTGAACCGCGCCCAGCGCCGCCTTCAGCTCCTCGGTCTCCTTGCCGTCGACCTCCTCGGCGAGCTGTTTGGCGTCCTCCGCGGCCGCGTCCACCAGCTCCTGCGCCGCCCTCAGGCAGCCGCCGACGTCGTCGACGCGCAACGGCAGCTTCAGCACGGCCGCCCGGCGCTCCCGCGCCGCCGGGTCGGTGGCGAGGCGGCGGGCCCGGTCGACGTGCCCCTGCGTGGCGCGGGCGGCCGCGGCGGCCACGGCGGGCTCGACGCCCTCGCGGCGTACGAGCATGTCCGCGATGGCGTCGACCGAGGGCGTGCTCAGATTCAGGTGGCGGCAGCGGGAGCGGATGGTGGGCAGGACGTCCTCGATGGAGGGGGCGCACAGCAGCCAGACCGTACGCGGAGCGGGCTCCTCGACGGCCTTGAGGACGGCGTTGGCGGACTTCTCGTTCAGCCGCTCGGCGTCCTCGACGAGGATGACCTGCCAGCGGCCGTTCGCCGGCGAGGTGAACGACTTGCGGACCGTGTCCCGCATGTCGTCGACCAGGATCTGCGCGCCGACCGCGACGACCGTGGAGACGTCGGCGTGCGTGCCGACCAGCGCCGTATGGCACCCGTCGCAGAACCCGCACCCCGGTGCGCCGCCCAGCGCCCGGTCCGGGCTGACGCACTGCAGCGCCGCCGCGAACGCCCGCGCGGTCTGGATGCGTCCCGCGCCGGGCGGTCCGGTGAACAGCCACGCGTGCGTCATCTTGGACGCCTCGGGCGGCGGGGTGCCGGCCGTGGCGGCGGTGACCAGGGCGTCGGCATCACGGGCAGCGGCGGTGAGCTGCTCGCTCACCCTCTCCTGCCCGACGAGGTCGTCCCAGACGCTCATGGGTCACGCCGCCCTTCCGTCACACTGCGCGGTACGCCCTCCATTGTGCGGGCGACCACTGACAACGACGGACGGCCCCGGCTGCCCCGACCCTGCCCGGCCGCCTGCGTCAGCGCCCGCGTCCCATCCCGCGACGCCCGTCCTGCTCGTCGTCGTACCCGTCGTCATGCGACCCGAGCAGCTCGTCCGCCAGCGACGGCAGGTCGTCCAGCGGGGTCTCCTCGGCCCAGTCCGGACGCGGCCGCGGCTGCGGCCTGCCGTCGGCGTCGACCTGGGGCAGCTCCCGCGTGCGGTCCTCGGTCCCGTCAGGTCCCGTGCCCTGGTGCTCGTCCCGGAAGAACCCCGGCGGCACCCGGTCGGCAGGATCCTCGCCCCGCACGGGCGGCAGCACCGCGGTCTCGTCGGCGGCACCGGGCACGACGGGCGGCAACACGGCGGTCTCGTCGGCCGCACCCGACGGCCGGACCGGCGGCAGCACGGCCGTCTCGTCGGCCGCACCCGGGGTAGTCCCCGGCTGCGGCAGCTCCGCCGTCACCTCGGCGTCGGACCCGGACCGACCGGCGTCGGCCCGTGCCTGCGGCTCCTCGGCCGCGGGCCGCACCGGCCGCAGTACCGCCGTGTCCTCCACGGGCCCGCCGGAAGCGTTGGTCGGCGTCACCACCGGCGTCGGCACGGTCGCCGCGTCGGTCGGCACCACGGGCGTCACGGGAGCCGCCGGCCGGGGACCCGCCGCTGCCGCCGACGCGGCCTCCTCGGCAGCCCGGCGTGCCTCCTCGGCCCGCAGCAGCGCCTCCTCGGCCTTGCGCTGCTTCTCCAGGCGGCGCTCCTCGGCCTCGGCGCGCAGCCGTGCCTCCTCCTCGGCCTGCTGCCGGCGCCGGTCCTCCTCGGCCTTGCGGCGGGCCTCCTCCTCGGCGCGCGCCTGCTCCTCGACGAGCAGCCGGACCCGCTCCTCCTCGGCGCGGCGGCGCGCCTCCTCGGCCCGCTGCCGGGCCTCCTCCGCCTGCCGCTCGGCCTCGCGTCGCTGCGCCTCCTCCAGCTCGCGCCGCTTGCGCTCCTCCTCCTCGGCGCGCAGCCGGGCGAGCTGCTCCTGGCGCTCCCGCTCCAGGCGCTCCTCCTCGGCCTTGCGGGCGGCCTCCTCCTCCGCCTTGCGGCGGGCCTCCTCCTCGGCCTTGCGGCGCGCCTCCTCCTGGGCCTTCACCTCGGCCTCGGACAGCGGCAGCAGCTGGTCGAGCCGGTGCCGGATCACGGTCGTGACCGCCTCGGGCTCCTGCCCGGCGTCCACCACCAGATACCGCCCGGCGTCGGCCGCGGCCAGCGTCAGGAAGCCGGAGCGCACGCGCGCGTGGAACTCGGCCGGCTCCGACTCCAGCCGGTCGGGCGCCTCCGTGAACCGCTCGCGCGCGGCCTCCGGCGAGACGTCCAGCAGGACGGTCAGATGCGGGACGAGACCGTGGGTCGCCCAGCGGTTGATGCGGGCGATCTCGGTCGGGGACAGGTCGCGGCCCGCTCCCTGGTAGGCCACCGAGGAGTCGATGTACCGGTCGGAGATCACGACCGCGCCGCGCTCCAGGGCGGGCCGCACCACCGTGTCCACGTGCTCGGCACGATCCGCCGCGTACAGCAGCGCCTCGGCGCGGTGCGAGAGCCCGGCGCTGGAGACGTCCAGCAGGATCGAGCGCAGTCGCTTGCCCACTGGGGTAGCCCCCGGCTCGCGGGTCAGCACGACCTCGTGGCCCTTGGCCCTGATCCACTCGGCGAGCGCCTCGGCCTGGGTCGACTTGCCGGCGCCGTCGCCGCCCTCCAGGGCGATGAAGAACCCGGTGGCGGCCGGCGTCGGCTCCGGGTCGTCGCCGCCGAGCAGCGCGTGGCGCACGTCCTGGCGCAGCGGCACCCCGGAGCGGTCGTCGAGCTTGGCCAGCACCAGCGCGGCCACCGGCAGCAGCAGCGCGCCGACCAGCATCAGCGTGAACGCCGCCCCGCCGTGCGCGAACACGAACTTGCCGTTCTCCAGCCGGTGCGGCCCGATCAGCGCCGCCACCAGGGGCGCGATCAGCGCGCCGAGCGCCACGAAGACCCGCACCATCGCGTGCAGGTGCTCGGTCGTGCGTGCCCGCCGGAAGTCCTCGGCCTCCTGGTCGAGCAGCGTGTGCCCGGTGTTGGCGGCCACACCCGCGCCGGCACCCGCCAGCGCGACGATCAGCAGCACGGTGGCGACGTCCGGGACGAGCCCGGCGGCCAGCAGCGCGACGCCGGTGAAAGCGATCGCCAGCGCCAGCAGCCGGCGCCGCGACAGCGACATGAGCACCTTCGGCGCCGTACGGATACCGACGACGACACCGCCGGTGAGCAGGCCCACCAGCAGCCCGTACGTCACCGGGCCGCCACCCAGGTCCTTGGCGTGCAGCACGGCCACCGCGACGACGGCGGCCACCGCGCCGGCGACGGCCGCGCAGGCGAGCACCAGCAGCGGCATCGCGCCCGTGCGGCCCTTGTCGCCGCCCTCGGCCGTGCGGGGACGGCGCAGCCCCTCCAGCGGGGACCGCGCGCGCGGGGTGCGTGTGCCGGGCACTTCGAGGAAGGTCAGCACGGACAGGGACGCGGCGAACAGGCCCGCCGCGACGTACGAGGCGAGGGCTGCCTGGTGCTGGCCGAACCAGTCGATCCCGGCACCCAGCAGATTGTTGAACAATCCCGCGACGATCAGTGCGGCAGCCGCGAGGGGCACGGTCACGAAGGCCGTACGCAGCGACAGGCGGCGCAGCGCGTCCATGTGGTCCGGCAGCGGCCGTACCGTCGCGCCCTCCGGCGGTGGCGCGGGCAGCAGCGCGGGCGCGGCACTCTCGCGGCACACCGTCCAGAACCGCTCGGCGACACCCGTGACGAACACGGTCACCAGCAGCAGGGCGAGCGCGTCGTTCGGCGTCCAGTCGATCCACAGCGGCGCGATGATCAGCAGCGCGACCCGCAGACCGTCCGCGCCGACCATGGTCCAGCGGCGGTCGAGCGGGCCGTCCTGCGAGGTGAGCGCGCAGAGCGGCCCGAGGAGTACGGCACCGAAGAGCAGCGTCGCGAGGACGCGCACCCCGAAGACCGCCGCCACGGCGAACGCCACGCCCCGGTACCCGCCACCGAACGACCCCTCGGCGATCGCCGCCTGGAGGACGAGGAGGACCAGCACCAGAAGCGCCAGCATGTCGCCGATGCCGCTGACGAGCTGTGCGCTCCACAGCCTCTTCAGCTGTGGCCGGCGCAACAGCGCGCGCACGGCACGCTCGCGGGAGTCCGCGACCAGGGCGTCGTCGGGGGCCGGGTGATGGGCCGTTGGCTGCTCGGCTCGCGTCATGCTTTCAGCCTATCGGGCCGGACCGACACTCCAGTGCGCCCGCCCGAACGTCCGCACACCCCGGCACCGATGTGGTGCCGGGGCGTGCGTCTCGCGAACGTTGCGTGAAGGAAGGGCCGTTGCCGGCCGAGGCGGGTTCGTCCGGCCGCTCGAAGCGCCGGACCCCGCCCGCTCACTCCTCCGACGTCGTCTTGGAGGCGGTCGCCTTCTTCGCGGCCGTCTTCTTCGCGGTCGTCGTCTTCTTCGCCGCCGTGGTCTTCTTGGCGGCCGTCTTCTTCGCCGCCGTGGCCTTCTTCGCCGGAGCCTTCTTGGCGGGGGCCTTCTTCGCCGTCTTCTTGACGGGGCCCTTCGCGCGCTTCTCGGCGAGCAGTTCGAAGCCGCGCTCCGGCGTGATCGTCTCGACGCTGTCACCGGACCGCAGGGTCGCGTTGGTCTCGCCGTCCGTGACATACGGACCGAAGCGACCGTCCTTGACGACCACCGGCTTGGCGCTGACCGGGTCGTCACCCAGCTCCTTCAGCGGCGGCTTGGCGGCGGCGCGGCCACGCTGCTTCGGCTGGGCGTAGATCGCGTTGGCCTCCTCCAGCGTGATCGTGAAAAGCTGGTCCTCGGTCTGCAGCGACCGCGAGTCCGTCCCCTTCTTCAGATACGGCCCGTAGCGTCCGTTCTGCGCGGTGATCTCGACGCCCTCCGCGTCCTTGCCGACGACACGCGGCAGCGACATCAGCTTGAGGGCGTCCTCCAGCGTCACCGTGTCCAGCGCCATCGACTTGAACAGCGAGGCCGTCCGCGGCTTCACGGCGTTCTTTCCGGTCTTCGGAGTGCCCTCGGGCAGGACCTCGGTGACGTAGGGGCCGTAGCGGCCGTCCTTGGCGACGATCGTGTGGCCGGTGGACGGGTCGGTGCCCAGCTCGAAGTCGCCGCTCGGCTTGGCGAGCAGTTCCTCCGCGAGCTCGACGGACAGCTCGTCCGGCGCCAGGTCGGCCGGGATGTCGGCGCGCTGGTGCTGCTCGGTGTCCTTCTCGCCACGCTCGATGTACGGGCCGTAGCGCCCGACGCGGAGCACGATGCCGCCGCCCACGGGGAACGACGAGACCTCGCGCGCGTCGATCGCGCCCAGGTCGGTCACCAGTTCCTTGAGGCCACCGAGGTGGTCCCCGTCGCCGTTGCCGGCGTCCGCGGCGACGGCCGCGACGGTGCCCTCGCCGAAGTAGAACCGCTTCAGCCACGGCACCGCCTGTGCCTCACCGCGCGCGATGCGGTCGAGGTCGTCCTCCATCCTGGCGGTGAAGTCGTAGTCGACGAGCCGGCCGAAGTGCTTCTCCAGCAGGTTGACCACGGCGAAGCTAAGGAAGGAGGGGACGAGCGCCGTGCCCTTCTTGAACACATAGCCGCGGTCGAGGATCGTGCCGATGATCGACGCGTACGTCGACGGGCGGCCGATCTCGCGCTCTTCCAGCTCCTTGACCAGCGAGGCCTCGGTGTAGCGGGCCGGCGGCTTGGTGGCGTGGCCGTCGACCGTGATCTCCTCGGCCGACAGCGGGTCGCCCTCGCCCACCTGCGGGAGCCGGCGCTCGCGGTCGTCCAGCTCTGCGTTCGGGTCGTCGGCGCCCTCGACGTAGGCCTTCAGGAAGCCGTGGAACGTGATCGTCTTGCCGGACGCGCTGAACTCGACGTCCCGGCCGTCGGCGGCGGTGCCGGCGATCTTCACCGTCACGCTGTTCCCGGTCGCGTCCTTCATCTGGGAGGCGACCGTCCGCTTCCAGATCAGCTCGTAGAGCTTGAACTGGTCGCCGGTCAGGCCCGTCTCGGCGGGCGTGCGGAAACGATCACCCGAGGGCCGGATCGCCTCGTGCGCCTCCTGCGCGTTCTTGACCTTGCCGGCGTACGTCCGCGGCCGGTCCGGCAGGTAGCCGGCGCCGTACAGCTGCGTCACCTGGGCACGGGCGGCGGACACCGCCGTGTCGCTCAGGGTCGTGGAGTCCGTACGCATGTACGTGATGTAGCCGTTCTCGTACAGCTTCTGCGCGACCTGCATGGTCGCCTTCGCGCCGAAGCCGAGCTTGCGGCTGGCCTCCTGCTGGAGCGTCGTCGTACGGAACGGGGCGTACGGCGAGCGACGGTAGGGCTTGGACTCGACCGAGCGGACGGAGAACCGGGTGTCCTCCAGGGCGGCGGCGAGGGCGCGGGCGTTCGCCTCGTCGAGGTGGAGGGTGTTCGCGCTCTTCAGTTGTCCCAGGGAGTCGAAGTCGCGGCCCTGCGCGACCCGCCTGCCGTCGACGGTCTGGAGGCGGGCGACCAGCGACGACGGGTCCGACGAATCTCCCGCGCGGCCGGTCGCGAAGGTGCCCGTCAGGTCCCAGTACTCAGCCGAACGAAACGCGATGCGCTCGCGTTCCCGCTCGACCACGAGCCGGGTGGCCACCGACTGGACGCGGCCCGCCGACAGCCTCGGCATGACCTTCTTCCACAGCACCGGCGAGACCTCGTAGCCGTAGAGGCGGTCGAGGATGCGGCGGGTCTCCTGGGCGTCGACGAGCTTCTGGTTGAGCTGGCGCGGGTTGGCCACGGCGGCCTGGATCGCGGCCTTGGTGATCTCGTGGAAGACCATCCGCTTGACCGGGACCTTGGGCTTGAGGACTTCCTGGAGGTGCCAGGCGATCGCCTCGCCCTCCCGGTCCTCATCTGTGGCGAGGAAGAGCTCGTCGGAATCCTTCAGCAGATCCTTGAGCTTCTTGACCTGCGCCTTCTTGTCGGCGTTGATCACATAAATGGGCTGGAAGTCGTGCTCGACGTCCACGCCTAGGCGGCGGACCTCGCCGGTGTACTTCTCCGGCACCTCCGCCGCGCCGTTGGGGAGGTCGCGGATGTGCCCGACGCTCGCTTCGACGACGTAGCCGGGGCCGAGGTAGCCCTTGATCGTCTTCGCCTTGGCAGGCGACTCGACGATGACGAGTCGGCGGCCGCCCTGTGCGGTCTCGCTGGTCGGGGACAACTTCGCTCTTCTCTCCGGTCGACGCTGGGGCCTCCCCAGGCCTTGCACTCCCGGGGTCAGGGCACCTTTCATGGCTCACTCGCTGGTGACGCTGCGGAGTGTGACGGTACATCCCGCCCCCGTGTCAAACGGGAAAAGCCCGCAACGGCCACTCGAACGGTAACCCGACTACCGCCATTCCTGCCGCCCGGAGTGTCCGCCGAGCCGACCGGTTCCATCCGGAGCGTGTCCTACCGATTACCCCAGGTGGAACGCCTCGCGGGCTGTCAGAGCTGGGTGAAGCACCACGCTCCGAGGGTCAGCGCGATCACCGCGGCGACGGTCGCGAGGGTCGCCGATGCGACGGGGTTCACACCGTGGGCGACCCGCTCGCGACGGCGCACCCGAGTCGCCGTCCACACCAGCAGGCCGCCTCCGAACAGGGCGAACACCAATCCCGCGAAGATCGCCGGTCCACTCTCCATGGCTCCGCGTGCCCCTTTTTTCCCGTCGGCGGGTGTTCAATTCCCGGGAGGTTGACACGCACGGGCTGCGTCCAGGCGAACCTGACGTGAACGGGGGGGTCGACGGGGCCGTGCGTCCACTTTCGGCCAGGCCTGACTTCATCACGTCACGGCCTACGAAAGTTTTTTCAACGGTTTTCGGCCGCCGCTTCCTCGGACGGTCCCCGGCCATGATCAGGGTGACCTCGCCGCATGATCCCCGCCGGCTCTCGTTCCATGGTTGGCCGGTTTCACATCCTGCGCGGGCGGCAGCGGTACCGGGATTCCGGTACGTCCGTCCGAAGATCGACGGCGCGGCGCGCGAGCTCGCCGACGTCCTGTCCTGATCGGCGTCTCTTCCGAGCAAACCGGCGCGCGACCCCGTCTCAGCGCCCCGCACCCCAGCGCGTGCCCCCTCCACGGGCGCCTCCCCTGGCGTACCGCGCCTCTTCCCGGCGTCCGCTCCGGCGTACAGGCCCCCACATCAGCCACCACTCCGGCGCGACACACCCCGCCCCCCGCGCGCCCGGCCTCACACCACGGGCTCCGGCCCCACCCGCGCGCTACGGCCTCACCTCACCCCGCGGGCTCCAGGAACCCCTGCTCCACCAGCAACCGAATCTGCGCCGGTGTCCGGTCCCGCAGCAACACCGGATCCTCACCGACCAGTTGGGCGATGGCGTCCAGGATCCGCCCCGCGGTCAGCGACCCGTCGCACACGCCGGCGAACCCGGCGCCCACCGTGTCCACCGTGGTGGCGCGCCGCATCCCGCGGTTCTGCCGCAGCACGAGATGCTCCGGGTCCTCCGCCCCGGGCAGCCCGACCTGCTCCTGCACCACCTCGACGGCCAGCCGGAAGCGCTCCTCCAGCAGAGCCGCGTCGTCCCGCGACCGCAGATAGTCGAGCCGCTCGAAGTGCGCCCGGACCGTCTCGCCGAGCGGCTGCTCGACCGGATGCGGCCACTCCTCCACGGTGATCGAGGGCACCGCCGCCCCCCGCTTGCGCAGGGTGATCCACCCGAACCCGACCGCCCGCACCTTGCGCGCCTCGAACTCGTCCAGCCAGGCGTCGTACCGCGCCTGGTACTCGGCCACGTCGCCCCGGTGGTCGCCCGCGTCGCGCAGCCACAGCTCGGCGTACTGCGTGACGTCCTGCACCTCCCGCTGCACGATCCACGCGTCGCAGCCACGCGGCACCCAGGACCTCAGCCGCTCCTGCCAGTCCTCCCCCTCGACGTGCTGCCAGTTGGCGAGGAACTGCGCGAAGCCGCCCTCGTTCAGCCGCTCCCCCGCTCGCTGAACGAGCGTGCGGCACAGATCGTCCCCGCCCATACCGCCGTCGCGATAGGTCAGCCGGGCGCCGGGGGAGATCACGAAGGGCGGGTTCGACACGATCAGGTCGAACGTCGCGTCGTCCGCGAGCGGCGCGAAGAGCGAGCCCTCGCGCAGTTCCGCGGCCGGTGCGCCGGACAGCGCGAGGGTGAGCGCGGTGATGTGCAGCGCGCGCGGGTTGACGTCGGTCGCCGTCACGCGTGTGGCGTGCTGTGCGGCGTGCAGCGCCTGGATGCCTGACCCGGTGCCGAGGTCGAGGGCCGCGGAGACGGGCGTACGGACCGTGATCCCGGCCAGCGTCGTCGACGCGCCGCCGACGCCCAGCACGACGCCTTCGTCCCGGCTTCCGATGCCACCGGCGCCACCGACCGCGCAGCCCAGGTCGGACACGATGAACCAGTCCTCGCCGTCGAGCCCGCCGTAGGGCCGGACGTCCACGGCCGCGGCGACCTCGGCACCGCCGACACGCGTCAGCCACCCGCTCTCCAGGCACGCGTCGACGGGCAGAACGCCCTCCACGCGCGCGTACGGCACGGGCTGCTGCAGGAGGAACAGCCGTACGAGCACCTCCAGCGGTGTGTCCCCGCGCGTCGCCCGGAGCGCGGGGACGACCTCACTGCGCGCCAGCGCCGCGTAGGCGGGCGCGCCGAGCAGTTCGAGCAGTCCGTCGGCGGTGAAGGCGGCCCCCAGGAGGGCCTCCCGCAGTCGCGCGGTGACGTCGGGGCGGTCGGTGGCGGGCAGGGCGGAGAGGCTGGCGTTGCTCACGCCCCCCATTGTGACCGTGCGGCACGGCCGCCGCGAACGTCAGCCCTGGGTGGCCGACGGCGTGGACGACGCGCTCTTGCAGGTGTCCTGCTTGGCCATCGCCTGGCCGACCTCACCCTCCTCCAGGGTCGTCAGCGCGTCGTTGCCGCTCTGGCTGAGCTTGTCCAGTTCCGTGGCGATCTCCTTGAGACCGTCGGCGAACTTCGCCTGGTCCTTCGTGTCGAGGTCGTCGACCTGCTTGCGCAGGGAGGCGTAGGACGAGGAGATGGTGTTGAGCTCCTTGACCGCGTCCTGCTGCTTCTTGTCGCCGTTCTCGACGTCGGGCGCGCCGGCCTTGCTCACGGCGGCGCCGATCGCCTTGTAGGCGTCGGACATGTCCTGGAAGGCCGCCGCGTCGGTCTTCTGGACCTCTTCCGGCGTGCTGTTGTCCGAGGTCTCCTTCTGGATCGCGGAGTTGGCGGCCGCGATCTTCTTGGCCTGCGGCTGCAGGTCGTCACAGACCTGCTTGGCCCACGCGTCCAGCTTCTCGTTGCCGTCGTCGCTGCTGCATCCCGACAGCGCCAGCACCAGTACCGCACCGCCGGACAGTGCGGCCGCGAGCTTCTTGTTCACCGGTTTGGCCCCTTCCATGGCTCTCGGCCCCGGAACATACACGCCAAGCGCACAGCAAACGCATGACCTAGGTCCTATATTCACCTTATTGCAACCATTTGCACCAAGGGAGAGAAGGCTCACGGCGCGGGCGCGCACAACGGGGCGGGCGGGCGACGCGTCAATACGCGCCGCCCGCCCGCCCCTTGGGTCGAGCCGGATGCGACGAGCTACGAAACCACCGCCGGATCAGCCGACTTGGCCGTCGGCTCGGCGTCGTCGTCATCGCCCATGGCGATGCCGCGCCGCTTGGAGACGTACACCGCCACGACGATCACGACCAGGGACAGTACGGCGATCAGGATCCGTATGCCGAGGCTCGCGTCGTCCCCGTAGCTGAACTTGATCACCGCGGGCGCGATGAGCAGCGCGACCAGGTTCATCACCTTCAGCAGCGGGTTGATCGCCGGGCCGGCGGTGTCCTTGAAGGGGTCACCGACCGTGTCGCCGATCACCGTCGCGGCGTGGGCCTCGCTGCCCTTGCCGCCGTGGTGACCGTCCTCCACGAGCTTCTTGGCGTTGTCCCAGGCACCGCCGGAGTTGGCGAGGAACACCGCCATGAGGGTGCCGGTCCCGATCGCGCCCGCCAGATACGCGCCGAGCGCGCCGACGCCGAGCGTGAACCCGATGAAGATCGGCGCCATCACCGCGAGCAGACCTGGCGTGGCCAGCTCCCGTAGCGCGTCCCTCGTACAGATGTCGACGACTTTCCCGTACTCCGGTTTCTCTGTGTAGTTCATGATCCCGGGCCGCTCGCGGAACTGCCGCCGTACCTCGTACACCACCGAACCCGCCGACCGTGAGACCGCGTTGATCGCCAGTCCGGAGAAGAGGAAGACGACCGCCGCGCCCGCGATGAGGCCGACGAGGTTGTTGGGCTGCGAGATGTCCATCGCCAGGGTCATCGGCGCGCCCTCACCGCTGAGCTTCTCGCCGACGTCCCGCGCGCCGATGGTGATCGCGTCCCGGTACGACCCGAAGAGCGCCGCGGCCGCGAGGACGGCGGTGGCGATGGCGATGCCCTTGGTGATGGCCTTGGTGGTGTTGCCGACGGCGTCCAGGTTGGTGAGCACCTGCGCACCCGCGCCCTCCACGTCGCCGGACATCTCGGCGATGCCCTGCGCGTTGTCGGAGACCGGCCCGAAGGTGTCCATGGCGACGATCACACCGACCGTGGTCAGCAGCCCCGTACCGGCCAGCGCGACCGCGAACAGGGCGAGCATGATCGACGTACCGCCGAGCAGGAAGGCCCCGTAGACGCTGAGGCCGATCAACAGGGCGGTGTAGACGGCCGATTCGAGGCCGACGGAGATACCGGCGAGGACGACGGTGGCGGGGCCGGTGAGCGAGGACTTCCCGATGTCCCGCACCGGGCGCCGGTTGGTCTCCGTGAAGTAGCCGGTGAGCTGCTGGATCACGGCGGCGAGCAGGATACCGATGGCCACCGCGACGAGCGCGAAAATCCGCGGGTCGCCGCCCTTGGCCAGGATCGCGGCATCGGTGACGCCGTCGAGCTCGGCGTAGGACGAGGGCAGGTAGACGAAGGCGGCGATCGCCACCAGGGCGAGGGAGATCACCGCGGAGATGAAGAACCCACGGTTGATCGCGCTCATCCCGCTGCGGTCGGCGCGCCGCGGGGCCACGGCGAAGATGCCGATCATCGCGGTGATCACACCGATCGCCGGGACCAGCAGCGGGAACGCCAGCCCGAAGTCGCCGAAGGCCGCCGTGCCCAGGATCAGCGCGGCGACCAGGGTCACGGCGTACGACTCGAACAGGTCGGCCGCCATGCCCGCGCAGTCGCCGACGTTGTCGCCCACGTTGTCGGCGATGGTCGCGGCATTGCGCGGATCGTCCTCCGGAATGCCCTGCTCGACCTTGCCGACCAGGTCGGCGCCGACGTCGGCGGCCTTGGTGAAGATGCCACCGCCCACCCTCATGAACATCGCGATGAGGGCGGCCCCGAGGCCGAATCCCTCCAGCACCTTCGGCGCGTCGGCCGTGTAGACCAGCACCACGCAGGAGGCGCCCAGCAGACCGAGGCCCACCGTGAACATGCCGACGACGCCGCCCGTACGGAAAGCGATCTTCATGGCTTTGTGGGAGACGAGGGTGAGATCCTTTTCCGGCTCACCCTGCGCCGGAGTCGCTTCCCGGGCGGCCGCGGCGACCCGGACATTGCTGCGCACGGCGAGCCACATGCCGATATAGCCGGTGGCCGCCGAGAACCCCGCGCCGATCAAGAAGAACACCGATCTTCCGGCGCGCTGATTCCAGTCGTCCGCGGGCAGCAGCATGAGCAGGAAGAACACGACGACGGCGAATACGCCGAGCGTGCGCAACTGCCGGGCCAGATAGGCGTTGGCGCCTTCCTGCACGGCCGCCGCGATCTCCTTCATGCTGTCGGTGCCCTCGCCTGCCGCGAGCACCTGACGCAACAGCACGCCGGCGACGACCAGGGCGGCCAGGGCGACGGCCGCGATGACCATCACCATGACGCGGTTGCCGTCGGTCAGCACTGCGGCTGCGAAGGTTGTGGAGTGGTCCAGATGGTCCAACCGATGAGGGGTAGAAAGCCCCGCCATTCGTCCTCCTTGACGCTTGGGCTGAGCTCAAGATGTGGACGGATTGTAGGGAGCCGCTCCTGATCAAAACAGGGCGCGGCAAGCGGAATTAGTCGTCCCGTGCTCACCGCAAATGATCGCAGGAAGGTCGCGAACTCGAAAGTGGTAATGCCCCAGAAGTGTGCACGCTTGATCGAATTGCGGCGTCGCTGATCAGCCGATTGATCCACACAGATCGTGAATTCCTTCACGAATTCTGGGTCGTTTCACGCGTAAAACAGCGAGGGCCCCGCCGAGCGGGGCCCTCGCTGTGATTACTCCGATGGGGTGACGTCAGGGCAGCACCGCGGTCGGCTGCGGCGTGGTCGGCCAGGTCATGCGGATGAGGCCGCCGTGCTGCCCGGCGGTCACCTCGACGTCGTCGACGAGGCCGCTGATGACAGCGAGGCCCATCTCGTCCTCCTCGGCCTCCGCGTCGAGGTCGTCGGCGGCTGCGCCGGATGTCCGGACCCCGGTCGGAGCGTGCGGCGCCTCGTCGCCGACCTCGATGGAGAACTGTTTCTCCTCCTCGATCAGCGCCACCTTCACCGGCGCCGTGATGCCGCTGAGCTGGTGCAGCCCCACGGCACGCGAGCAGGCCTCACCGACGGCGAGCCGGACCTCGTCGAGGACGGACTCGTCCACCCCGGCCCTGCGTGCCACCGCCGCCGCCACCAGCCGGGCGGTCCTGACGTGCTCGGGCAGCGCGCTGAAGCGGAGTTCGACGGTGGCCATGCATCCCCCTCTGACTACGGGCGTGCTCGGGGTCCGGGCCCCCGAAAGCCCGGACCCCCTCTACGAATCTGCCGCCCCGGGCACAGGGCCCGGGCGCGGTGATCAGTCGGTGGCCGCCACCGCTTCCTCGACCGAGGTGTGAATCGGGAACACCTTGGTGAGGCCGGTGATGCGGAAGATCTTCAAAATGCGCTCCTGGTTGCAGACCAGGCGCAGCGAGCCCTCATGGGCACGCACCCGCTTCAGTCCGCCGACCAGGACGCCGAGCCCGGTGGAGTCGAGGAAGTCCACGCCCTCCATGTCGACGACGAGGTGGAAACTGCCGTCGTTCACCAGCTCGACCAGCTGCTCGCGCAGCTTTGGCGCGGTATATACGTCGATTTCGCCACCGACCCTGACGATCGTGCGATCGCCGATGGTCTCGGTCGACAGAGACAGGTCCACGGATCCTCCAGCACCTTGCTATCGAGCGGTCGTCCTTGGGACATCTCGGCAGATCCCCCTGGACGGTTCGCCAGCCGCGATGGCATTCAATCACTTACCGGCAGGCGTGCACGACGCCTTGGTCCCATTGTCCGTCAAGCCGGTGACACACTCGGTGCCGATGGCCAAGAATCACCGATCCGATCGATCCCCGACGGACACCGCATCCCGCCCCGCTCCGGGCACGGTCCTGGACCGGCTCGCCTCGGGGCCGAACAGGGCTTCGCGCATCACTCATACGGAGCACTTGCCCCCGCGCGCCGGTCGGCATGCAGTCTGGCCGGACCGGATCCGATCCGAGGTCATCGCCGCGGTACAGGCCGCCGGCATCGAACACCCCTGGGCCCATCAGGCACGGGCCGCCGAACACGCGTTGGACGGCCAGTCCGTCGTCGTCGCCACCGGCACGGCGTCCGGCAAGTCCTTGGCGTATCTGGTCCCGGTCTTCTCGACGCTGATGGACGGCGCCGAGGCCCCGAACGGGCGTGGCGCCACCGCCCTGTACCTGGCCCCCACCAAGGCCCTCGCGGCCGACCAGTGCCGAGCGGTGAAGGAACTTTCACATCCGCTGGGCCAATCGGTGAGGCCGGCGGTCTACGACGGCGACACTCCGTTCGAAGAGCGCGAGTGGATCCGCCAGTACGCCACGTACGTCCTGACCAACCCAGACATGCTGCACCGGGGCATATTGCCGTCCCACCCCCGCTGGGCCTCCTTCCTGAAGTCGCTGAAGTACGTCGTCATCGACGAGTGCCACACCTACCGCGGCGTCTTCGGCTCGCACGTCGCCCAGGTACTGCGCCGCCTGCGCCGCCTCTGCGCCCGCTACGGCTCCTCCCCGGTCTTCCTGCTGGCCTCCGCGACCGCCGCCGAGCCCGCCGTCGCCGCGCGCCGCCTCACCGGCCTGCCAGTCGTGGAGGTCGCCGACGACGCCTCCCCGCGCGGGGAACTGGTCTTCGCCCTCTGGGAGCCCCCGCTCACCGAACTCCAGGGCGAGAAGGGCGCCCCTGTCCGCCGCACCGCCACCGCCGAGACCGCCGACCTCCTGACCGACCTCACCCTCCAGAACGTCCGTACGGTCGCCTTCGTGCGCTCCCGGCGTGCCGCCGAGCTGATCTCGGTGATCACCCAGGAACGGCTCGCGGAGATCGACCGCTCCCTGCCCCGGCGCGTCGCCGCCTATCGCGGCGGCTACCTCCCCGAGGAGCGCCGCGCCCTGGAACGGGCCCTGCACTCCGGCGAACTCCTCGCGCTGGCCGCCACCACCGCCCTGGAGCTGGGCGTCGACGTCTCCGGCCTGGACGCGGTCGTCATCGCCGGATACCCGGGAACGCGCGCGTCCCTGTGGCAGCAGGCGGGCCGGGCCGGCCGCTCCGGTCAGGGCGCGCTGGCCGTCCTGGTGGCCCGTGACGACCCGCTGGACACCTTCCTGGTCCACCATCCCGAGGCCCTGTTCGACCAGCCGGTGGAGTCGACCGTCCTCGATCCCGACAACCCGTACGTCCTCGCGCCCCACCTCTGCGCGGCCGCCGAGGAGCTTCCCCTGGTCGAGGACGACCTGGAGTTGTTCGGCCCCGCCAGCGCGGAGCTGCTCCCGCAGCTGGAGGCCGCGAAGCTGCTGCGCCGGCGCACGAAGGCCTGGCACTGGACCCGCCGGGAGCGGGCCGCCGACCTGGCCGACATCCGGGGCGAGGGCGGCCGGCCGATCCAGATCGTCGAGGCCGGCACCGGACGCCTCCTGGGCACGGTCGACGCGGGCGCCGCGCACACGTCCGTCCACGAGGGCGCGGTCCACCTCCACCAGGGCCGCACGTACCTCGTGCGCTCCCTCGACCTGGACGACTCGGTCGCCCTGGTCGAGGAGGCCAGCCCGCCGTACTCCACGGTGGCCCGCGACACCACGTCGATCTCCGTCCTGGAGACGGACGTCGAAGTGCCCTGGGGCCACGGCCGCCTCTGCTACGGCTCCGTGGAGGTCACCAACCAGGTCGTCTCCTTCCTGCGCCGCCGCCTCATCACCGGCGAGGTACTGGGCGAGACCAAACTCGACCTCCCTCCCCGGACGCTGCGCACGCGCGCGGTGTGGTGGACGGTCACCGAGGACCAGCTGGACGAGGCCCGCATCAGCCCGGAGATCCTCGGCGGCGCCCTGCACGCCGCCGAGCACGCGTCGATCGGCATGCTGCCCCTCTTCGCGACCTGCGACCGCTGGGACATCGGCGGCGTGTCGATCCCGCTGCACCCCGACACGCTCCTCCCGACCGTCTTCGTGTACGACGGCCACCCGGGCGGCGCGGGCTTCGCGGAACGCGCCTTCCACACCGCCAGGGCCTGGCTCACCGCCACGCGTGAGGCGATCGCGTCCTGCGAGTGCGACAGCGGCTGCCCGTCCTGCATCCAGTCCCCCAAGTGCGGCAACGGCAACGAGCCGCTGCACAAGCGGGGAGCCGTGCGGCTGCTCACGGTGCTGTTGCGGGGGGCGCCGGAGGAGAAGCCGGCGAGTACGGAGGGGGACTCTGAGGGGGCGGAAGGGGACCCTGAGGGGGCCGTGGAGGAGCCGGAGGAGGTCCAGCCGCGGTCAGAGGGGCGTCTGGTGGAACCCGAGGTGACCCCGCGAGCCCCGGAGCAGCAGCCCCGAGAGGAGCCCGAGGGGCCGCGGGAGGAATCAGAGCCACTGCCTCCGCAGGGCCCGCCCGCGCCCTGACCTCCACCGTGAACGGCCCCCTTCCCGACGCGGCCGTCACGTCGGAGACCTCGCCCACGATCGCGCACCGCACCAGGCGCGTGCCCTGGTCCCGTGCCGCCCGTTCTGCCCGGACGCAGGCCGCCCCTGCGCCCTCCGCCCACTGGTCCGCCGCCGCGAGCGCCGCGAGGTCCGCGCCGCCTGCCGCGCGGTGCCGGGACACGGCGGCCTGTCCCAGGGCGAGCAGGACGCCGAACACGACACACAGGACGGCGATCGCACCGACGCTCCACACGGTGGCGGATCCGCGGTCCCCGTCAGCGCCCCTCGTCCGCCCGCCCCCACCGGACCAACCGGCTCCGCCCCTCACCGGCCCGCCCCCACCTGGCGCACCGCCACCGTGCCCGTCACCTCCCGTCACCGGCCCGCCTCCCCCTGCCCCGTCGCCACCGTCTCCTCGGCGAGCGCGACGGCCTCCTCCCGCAGCTCGTACGAGAGCCGGCCCAACGCAGGTGCCCTGGCCACGACGACGACCCGGACCCGATCGCCCTCCCGGTCGAGCGTGACCTTCGCGCCGCGCGGGGCCACCTCCTGGGTTACCTCCACCACCGCGTCGTGCGGGTCCTGACGGGCCGCCGCGCGGGCGCCCGTCCGGGCCGCGTCCACGCACTGGATCTGCGCGGCCACCACGAGCAGCGCCCAGACCAGCCCCATCGCGAACGTCACCAGCACGGGCAGCACCAGCGCCGCCTCCGCCGTCACGAACCCACGGTCCGCGCCCCGCCCCCACCACCTACATCCGCGCATCGAGGGCTTCCTTCACGATGCTCTGCAGCTCAGCGCTGACCTGCCCGCTCGTCACGACCTTGTAGAGCAGCACCGCGAAGGCCGCCGCCGCGACGATCCCCACCGCGTACTCGGAGGTGACCATCCCGGCCTCCTTCCGCGTGCCGCGCATCCGCCACACCAGAGCACGCGCGCGTGCCCGTACCGCCTTGCACATCTCAACCCCCGTGAGGTTTCGTTCCGTCCGTCCGTTGGTCGGCCTCAAGCCGTTCACCCATAGCCGTTCGCCTCAAACCGTTCGTTCCCCGTGCCAACCGCGCTCGCGCGCCCTCGGCCGCTCCTCAGCCGCCACCCCCTCCCAGCACCCCTCCCGCCAGTCCGATCACCACGGGCAGTACACCGACCGCGATGAAGGCGGGCAGAAAGCACAGGCCCACGGGCGCCGTGACCAACACCGCCGCTCGCCGTGCCCGTGCGGTGGCGGCGCGGGCCCAGTCGGCGCGGGCGTCCGCGGCGATCCGCGCGACCGGTGCGGCCGCGGGAAGCCCGGACACGTCGGCGCGTTCCAGCAGTCGCGCCAGCGCGTCGGCGCCCGGTGCGGCGGCCAACCCGCGCCATGCCGCCGCCGGTTCACCGCCCAGCCGTACTTCCGCCGCCCCGCGCGCCAGCGCCTCTCCCACCGGACCGCCCAAGGCCTCGCCCACCGCCTGCGCGGCGATCACAGGACCGGCGCCGGCCGCGATGCAGGCAGCCACGAGATCGGCGGCGAGCGGCAGTTGCCGGGCCGCCTCCCGCAGTTCGGGTGCCTCACCCGCGGCCGCCACGGCCGACTGCCGCCGGCTCCGACGCCACAGTCCGACCGCGGCGGCCAGGCCCAGGACGAGACCCACGCCGCCGCCGACGAGCACCCACCCGGCGCCGACCACGGCGACCGTCGGCCACCAGCGCCGTACCACCTCCGCGACCTCGAAGCGCGGCCCCTCCGCAATCGTGCGACGGCCCAGCAACTCGGCCAGCCGCTTCCGCGCCCGGCGTTCCCGCCGTAGGCCGACCGCCCCGTGCACGAGCCACGCCAGGGCGAGCGCAACACCCAGGGCCACCCCCAGCCTGTGGACAACTTCCGCGCTCACGCCGCCTCAGCTCCCCTCATGATCCGCAGCGCCCACCACAGCCCCACGCCCTCCAGCACCCCGCCGACCAGCAGGCAGCCCAACCCCGCGCCGGTATGCAGCAGCACATGCAGCGGGTCGGCGCCGAGCGCGGTGCCGAGGAGGATCCCCAGGGCCGGAAGCGTGGCGAGCATGACGGCCGTGGAGCGCGAGCCGGCCAACTGGGCCCGGAACTCCGCACGCTGGTCGCGCTCCGCCCGCAGGGCCGCCTCCAGCCGGTCGAGGCCGGCCGCGAGGCCCGCGCCCCGGTCGACCGCGACCCGCCAGCACGCCGCGAGCCCCAGCAGCCCGTCGGCGCCCGGCTGCCGTGCCGCCACCGCGAGCGCTTCCGGCACATCACCGCCGAACCGCGCCGCCGCCAGCACCGACGCCTGTGCCTCACCGAGCCCTCCGGCGTCCCGCGCGGCGCGCAGCAGGGCCTCTCCCGGTTGCCGTCCGGGCCGTACCTCCCCGGCGAGCGCCGAGCACAGCGCGATCACCGCGTCGCCTCGCCGCTCCCGCGCCCGCCGTGCCTCCCCGGCCAGCCGCACCCGCCGCAGCACCGGCATCCCGGCCGCCCCCGCGACGACCGGCAGCACCGACGACCCCAGCAACCCGAGCACCACCCCGGCGACCGGCGCCCACCACTCGGCCCGCAACCGCCGACGGATCCGCCGTAACTCACCGGTCCAGCGCCGCCAAGCGGGAGGCCCACTGCCCACCACCGCGCCTCCGGCCAGCAGCAGTTGCGCCCGCCGGGCGCCCGAGTGCCACCCGCCCATGAGCCAAGCGGCCGCCCCGGCACACACCAGGGCCGCGCTCATCGCCGTCTCACCCATTCCGCTCACCACTCCCCCGCGGCAGTCGCCGCTCGTCCTCCACACACCCGTGCTCGTCCTCGACCGCGTCCGGACCCGCCTCGCCCCCACCGCAGAGCAATGCCCGCAACCGCCCCCATCCCCGCTCCCGCACGAACGCCTCCGTGCCCCACCGCAGGGCCGGCACCGTCCGCACCAGCCCCGAGGTATCCCGCTCCAGCACATGCACCTCCGCGATCCGCCGCCGCCCGTTCCGGTCCCGCACCAGGTGCAGCACGACCGACAGCGCCGCCGCCAACTGGCTGTGCAGGGCCGCCCGGTCGAGCCCGGCCGCCGTACCGAGGGCCTCCAGGCGGGCGGGGACGTCCGCGGCGGCGTTGGCGTGGACGGTCCCGCAGCCGCCTTCGTGACCGGTGTTCAGGGCGGCCAGCAGATGCACCACCTCCGCGCCGCGCACCTCACCGACCACCAGCCGGTCGGGCCGCATCCGCAACGCCTGCCGGACCAGGTCCTCCAGCGTCACGAGCCCGGCGCCCTCCTGGTTGGCGGGCCGGGTCTCCAGGCGCACCACGTGCGGATGGTCGGGGCGCAGCTCCGCCGAGTCCTCCGCGAGCACGATCCGCTCGTCCGGCCCGACCAGCCCCAGCAGCGCACTCAGCAAGGTCGTCTTGCCGGTGCCGGTGCCCCCGCTGATCAGGAAGGACAACCGCGCCCGCAGCAGCGCCCGGAGCACCCGGTCCCCGCCCGGCGGGACCGTGCCCGCCGCCACCAGCTCGCCGAGTGTGAACGCGCGGGGCCGTACGACGCGCAGCGACAGGCAGGTGCTGCCGACGGCGACGGGTGGTAGCACCGCGTGCAGCCGGGTGCCGTCCGGCAGCCTGGCGTCGACCCAGGGCCGGGCGTCGTCCAGGCGCCGTCCGGCGACGGCGGCCAGGCGCTGCGCGAGGCGCCGTACGGCCGCCGCGTCCGGGAAGGACACGGACGTCAGCTCCAGGCCGCCGCCCCGGTCCACCCACACCCGGTCCGGCGCCGGGACCAGCACGTCGGTCACCGACGGATCGGCCAGCAGCGGCTCCAGTGGCCCGCTCCCGACCAGCTCGGACCGCAACTGCTCGGCCGCGCCCAGGACTTCCGCGTCGCCCAGCACCCGGCCCTGCTCCCGCAGCGCCTGGGCCACGCGCGCGGGTGTGGGCTCGGCGCCGCTCTCCGCCAGCCACTGCCGCACGCCGTCCAGCAGGGGCCCCGCGAAGGTGCTCATGCCGCACCCGCCTCGACCAGCGCCCGGTCCCAGAACTCCCGGCAGAACCGGGCCAGCGGACCGCGCCCGCCCCCACCGGGCGGCGTCCGGCCCTCGGCCGGGCGCTGCAACCCGGACTCCACGGGCAGCTCGCCTGCCAGGGGCAGGCCGAGCAGCCGGGCCACCTCGCGGTCGTCGAGACCGGGCGCGTACGGCCCGCGTACCGCCACGCGCAGATCGCGCACGACCATGCCGGCCGCGGACGCCACCCGCCCGGCCGCCGCGACCGCGCGCAGTTCGGCGGGGACCACGAGGAGTCCGATGTCGATCTGGGCGAGGGCCTCGGCGCTCCCGTCGTCGATCCGACGCGGCAGGTCGACCACGACCGCGCCGCCCCGGCGCCGCGCGGCGGCCAGCACCGCCCGTACGGCCTGGGGCGGGACGGCGACGCAGTCGCCGCGGTCCCAGCTGAGCACCCTCAGGGAGTGCAGCTCGGGGAGGGACTCCTCCAGGGCGCCGCTGCCGACCCGGCCGCGGGAGGCCGCGAAGGCGGGCCAGCGCAGGCCCTCCGCGCTCTCGCCGCCGAGGAGCACGTCCAGTCCGCCGCCCAGCGGATCGGCGTCCACGAGCAGGGTGCGCAGTCCCTCACGCGCGGAGGTGACGGCGAGCGCGCAGGCCAGCGTGGACGCACCGGCGCCGCCCCGGCCGCCGATCACGCCGACGGTGAGCGCGGGCCGGCCCACCCCCTCGGCGACGTCGGCGATCCGGTCGACCAGCCACTGCTCGCCGTCGGGCAGCATCAGGACGTGATCGGCGCCGATCTGGACGGCGCGTTTCCACACCCCGGGGTCGTCCTGGTCGCGGCCGACCAGCACCACTCCTCCTCTGCGCGCGGCCCCGCGCACGCGCCGTGCGGCGTCGTCGCCGACCATGACCAGCGGCGCGGCCTCCCAGCCCCCGCTGCGGTCCGGCACGGTGTGATGGACCTCCGGTGTGGCTCCGGCCGCCGCGCACAGGCGCAGCAGGTCGTCGAGCAGTTCGGCGTCCTCGGTGACGATCAGCGGTCGGCTCTGCCGCCCTCCGGCGGCGGACTGCGGATCGTGTGTGATGGTTCCGGCCACGGTTTGCTTCCCCCTTCGCTGCTTGTGCCTTGCGCTCGCGCAGCCCCCTGGGGCCTCGCGATTCGCATACATGTGAAGAACCGGCGACCGGCCTCCATATGAACGGCCGACGCAATCCGGCCATGCGCGCCCGGCAATCGGAACCGGCCAGGAACTCGCCGCGAGCGGACCGCGCAGGAATCACGGTGCAGCGATCCAGGAAATCGTGTGGATCTTGGTCGATAACTGTGGACAACTCGATGGTTGTGAATATCGCTGTCACTCATAGCGGTGACCCCTGCCCCGTCTCCTGTGCGACTTCCGCAGAGCAGTCCGACGACTACGCACCGTGACGAATCGGAGCATGCCAAAGAGGCGACCGCAGCCGCCTCGATGCGGCTTCACGGCCGCGAAAAGAAGGGAAAAACCCACCCGGACATGCGACGACCCCCGCCGGGGGGGAGAGCGGGGGTCGTCCCCACGGCCGACTCGGGGGGGGAGGAGTCGGACCGGGTTAGCACGGTCGCGAACGATCCGTGACTTCCATGGTGTACCCGAGAGCCCTCTCAGGCAAACCCACACGCCCGAGCTTACGCCGAATGGGCTGCCCCTATGCTCAGGGTCGTGGAAAACCACTCGATGCCCCGCACAGCGGCCTTCTTTGACCTGGACAAGACGGTCATTGCGAAGTCGAGCACGCTCACCTTCAGCAAGTCGTTCTACCAGGGTGGTCTGATCAACCGCCGCGCCGTGCTGCGCACCGCGTATGCCCAGTTCGTCTTCCTCGCGGGTGGCTCCGACCACGAGCAGATCGAACGCATGCGCGCGTACCTGTCGGCACTGTGCCGCGGGTGGAACGTCCAGCAGGTCAAGGAGATCGTCGCCGAGACGCTGCACGACATCATCGACCCGATCATCTACGACGAGGCCGCTTCCCTCATCGAGGAGCACCACATCGCCGGCCGTGACGTGGTGATTGTGTCCACGTCAGGCGCAGAAGTGGTCGAGCCGATCGGCGAACTGCTCGGCGCGGACCGCGTGGTCGCGACCCGCATGGTCGTCGGTGACGACGGCTGCTTCACGGGTGAGGTGGAGTACTACGCCTACGGCCCCACGAAGGCGGAGGCGATCCTGGAGCTGGCCGAGTCCGAGGGATACGACCTTTCACGCTGCTACGCCTACAGCGATTCGGCGACAGATCTTCCGATGCTGGAGTCGGTGGGAAATCCGCACGCGGTGAATCCCGATCGCACACTGCGCCGTGAGGCACTCGCGCGCGGGTGGCCGATTCTTGATTTCCACCGTCCTGTCAGACTCAAGCAGCGGTTGCCCGCGTTCTCCGTACCGCCGCGTCCGGCTCTGGTCGCGGCGGCGGCCATAGGTGCCGCGGCGGCCACCGCCGGCCTGGTCTGGTACGCGAATCGGCGCCGGGTGGCGACCGCTTGACCTGCTGCACCTGGATGCCCGAACCGCTTCGGAATTTCGGCAGCCGCTCCCCACATCGTTGAATTCACAAGTAAAGAAGTAGGGCCAGCGCTTCCGCTTGTCCCTCACTTGGAGTACAAAGGAGACAACGGCCCGCGAGACCAGGGACATCCGAAAGGATCACCTTTTAAACGCATTCGGCCACACGGACCGAGCATGAACACCAGGCACCCACGCGACGTCGACCCGTCGATTACGGGCCAGCCGCACCAGGTGACGGGCAAAGATCCCCACCTGATGGGCAACACTTCGAGGACGCTTGGTAACCGGGTGCGCATGCCAGCGGCGGTACGACAACTCGTACCGCCGCAACCCTGTTCAGGCCGCCCCGCGCTGAAGCGCCTCGCACACCGCCGTCGACTCGCGCGCCCCCAGCTCCACCGCCCGGCCGCAGTGCGCGATCCACGTCGCCATGCCCTCGGGAGTGCCGGAGAGATAGCCCTCGAACGCCGCCAGATAGGCCGTGCGGCCCAGTTCGGCGTGCCCCACCTCGGCCGGGCAGACCGACTTCGGGTCTAGGCCGCTGCCGACCAGCACGATCCGCTCGGCCGTACGTGCCACCAGGCCGTTGTGGGAGACGAAGGGGCGCAGCGCGAGCAGCTCGCCGTGCACGACGGCGGCCATGACCAGCGCGGGCGCCGAGCTTCCCGCGATGATCAGCTCGGACAGCCCCTCCAGCCGCCCGGACACCTCGTCGGCGCCCGGCAGCGGCTGGTCGACCAGCGGCTCCTCGACCGGTTCACCCTGCTGCCGGGGCCGCCCCACCTGGTCGGCCCTGTCCGCCGCGGCCACCAGATGCAGCCGGGCCAGCACCCGCAGCGGTGACTGCCGCCAGATCGACAGCAACTGGCCCGCCTCGGCGCTGAGCCGGAGCGCGGCACCCACGGTCCGCGCCCCGTCGTCGCCGCTGAAGTCGGTGCGCCGGCGCACCTCTTCGAGGGCCCAGTCCGCACCGGACAGCGCGGCGGAACCACGGGCCGCGCGCAGCGCCGCCTCGGAGGTGATCTCGTTGCTGCGCCGGCGCATGATCCGGTGACCGTAGACCCGGTCCACGGCCTTGCGCACGGACTCCACGGACTCGGCCACACCGGGCAGCGAGCCCAGGGCGGCGAGCGGATCGGCGGTCGCGCCTGTCGTACTCATGAGTACGACCCTACGCACCCACCGTGGAAACCCCACGAAGGAGTGGTCTTCTTCACGCAAAGCAAGGTCCCGTACCCGGAGCACCACTACGCTTGATGAACATGAAAATTGCTTTCGTCGGCAAGGGCGGCAGCGGAAAGACGACCCTGTCCTCCCTGTTCATCCGCCATCTCGCGGCCGTCGGCGCCCCGGTCGTCGCGATCGACGCCGACATCAACCAGCATCTGGGCACCGCGCTCGGCCTCGACGAGCCGGAGTCCGCCGGGCTGCCCGCGATGGGCGACCGGCTGGCGCTGATCAAGGACTACCTGCGCGGCACCAACCCGCGCATCGACTCCGCCGAGTCGATGATCAAGACCACGCCCCCCGGTGAGGGCTCACGGCTCCTGCGGGTGCGCGAGGACAACCCGGTCTACGACGCCTGCGCCCGGCCGGTGGAACTCGACGGCGGGACCGTCCGCTTGATGGTCACCGGCCCCTTCACGGACGCCGACCTCGGGGTCGCCTGCTACCACTCCAAGACCGGAGCGGTGGAGCTGTGCCTGAACCACCTGGTGGACGGGCCCGACGAGTACGTCGTGGTGGACATGACGGCGGGTTCCGACTCCTTCGCCTCCGGCATGTTCACCCGCTTCGACGTCACGTTCCTCGTCGCCGAGCCGACCCGGAAGGGGATCTCCGTCTACCGCCAGTACAAGGAGTACGCCCGCGACTTCGGCGTCGAGCTGAAGGTCGTCGGCAACAAGGTGCAGGGTCGGGACGACCTCGACTACCTCCGCGCCGAAGTCGGGGACGACCTGCTCGTGACGGTCGGGCATTCCGACTGGGTACGCGCCATGGAGAAGGGCCGGCCACCCCGGTTCGAGCAGTTGGAGGACGTCAACCGCCGTGCCCTGGACGTGCTGCGGACGACCGCGGACGCGACGTACGAACGACGCGACTGGGAGCGCTACACCCGCCAGATGGTCCACTTCCACCTGAAGAACGCCCAGTCCTGGGCCAACGAACGGCACGGGGCCGACCTGGCGGCCCAGGTCGACCCCGACTTCGTTCTCGGCGAGGGAGTCGTCGCCCCCGCCTGACAGGCCTACAGTCGGTCCGCCGGCGCCCCGGGCGCACCCTTCGGGGCCGGGGCGGGGCGGGCGGACAGGTAGGACTCCCAGCCCTGCTTCGGAGCCTCGCCGACCTTCAGCGTGCGCATCTTCGCGAGGATCTTCGGGTCCTGGGCGTCCAGCCAGTCGACCAACTGGCGGAACGACACGCAGCGCACCTCGGGCTTGGTGCACACCTGCTCCACCACGTCCTCGACGGCGCGCATGTAGGTGCCGCCGTTCCAGGACTCGAAGTGGTTGCCGATGATCAGCGGCGCGCGGTTGCCGTCGTACGCCCGCTGGAAGCCCTGGAGCAGGCCGTCACGCATCTGGTTGCCCCAGTACTCGTACTTGTCGGGGTCGCCCTGGGTGTTGGTGCCCGACTGGTTGACCATGAAGTTGTAGTCCATGGTCAGCTGCTCGTAGTTGTGCCCGGGGAAGGGCACCAGCTGCATGGACAGATCCCACAGGCCCTCCTTCTTGCCGGGCCACACCTGGTTGTTGACGCCGCTCGTGTCGTAGCGGAAGCCCAGCTCCCGGGCGGCCTTGCGGAAGTTGGCCTGACCCTCCAGGCAGGGAGTGCGGGCGCCGATGAGTTCCCGGTCGTAGTCGAAGGGCAGCGGGGCGGCGTCCGTCATGCCGCTGTTGGTCTTCCAGGACTTCACGAACTGCTTGGCCTGGGTGATCTCGTCCTTCCACTCCGCCACCGACCACTGCCCGACACCGCCCTCGGGGCCGCAGAAGTGGCCGTTGAAGTGGGTGCCGACCTCATTGCCCTCCAGCCACGCCAGCCGCAGTTGCTTCACGGTGTCGGCGATGCCCTGCCGGTCGTTGAAGCCGATGTCGGAGCGGCCCGGTGAGTGCTGCGGCGGCCTGTAGAGGTCGCGCTTCTCCTCGGGCAGCAGATACACACCGCTGAGGAAGTACGTCATGGTGGCGTTGTTGGCCTTGGCCACCTCGCGGAAGTGGGAGAACAGCCGCTGGCTGTCCTCGCCCGCCCCGTCCCAGGAGAACACCACGAACTGGGGCGGTCTCTGACCGGGCTTCAGCCGCTCCGGGCGGGACAGATGGGGCTGCGCGCCGGTGAACGCGGTGGAGCCGTCCCCGATCAGCCGGACCGCGCTCTTGGGTGCCGGCGCACCCTGCGGGCCGGAGACCCCTCCTTCCGAACGGTCGGAGCCGGTCCCGCAGCCGGCGAGTGACAGGGCGCAGACCGCGGCGCCCATGGCGCCCGCGGCGATCCTCTGGGTGGCGGCCATCCCGCCCACCTTCCTTCTCCAGTCGATGAGTCGGCAGCGCCGTCAAGGTCGCACGGGACCGAGAAGGAATTAGTACGACAAGCCGATGAAATGCTCACATCACACTCCGGAGTGATTGGTTAACCCATTTGCCCGGAAAATCCATGCTCGTCCTTTACTCTGCATTACGATTCGTTTACTGAAAGTTGCTGATCCCGCCGCTGCACGCCGTGACCCACGGCCGCGACCCCCCACCCCGCCCCGGCGGGGGACCACTTGTCCCCGCGACCGCGCTGCCCCGGAGGAGACGGGAAAACATGTCAGCCTGCGTCCCCACTCGCGCCCCCGACCCCCACCGACCCAAGCAAGTCCACCCGCCCCACAGTCCGCCGCCCGACCGGCGCTTCCGGTTCCGTATCGCCGGCGCCGACGTGTCGGCCTCCATCTCCGTCTTCCTGATCGCACTGCCGCTGTCCCTGGGCATCGCGCTCGCCACCGGCGCACCGCTCCAGGCCGGGCTCGTCGCCGCGGCCGTGGGCGGTCTGGTCGCCGGCCGGCTCGGCGGCTGCCCGCTCCAGGTGAGCGGCCCGGCGGCCGGCCTCACGGTCGTCACCGCCGACCTCATCCATCGCTACGGATGGCGTACGACCTGCGCGATCACCGTCCTCGCCGGGCTCGCCCAGCTCGGGCTGGGCTGCCTGCGCGTGGCCCGCTCCGCGCTCGCCGTCAGCCCCGCGATCGTCCACGGCATGCTGGCCGGTATCGGTGTCACCATCGCCGTCGCCCAGTTGCACATCGTGCTCGGCGGCACCCCGCAGAGCGCCGTCCTGGACAATTTGCGCGCGCTGCCCGCACAACTGGCCCACCTGCATCCGGCCGCCGTCACGACGAGCGCGCTCACTCTCGCCCTGTTGCTGGCGTGGCCCCGGCTGCCCGGCCGGGCGGGCCGCCTGCTGCGCAAGGCGCCGGCCGCGCTCGTCGCCGTCGCCGGCGCCACCGCGGCGGCCTCGGTGGTCGGCCTCACCCTGCCCAAGGTCGAGCTGCCCAACTGGAGCAGCCACGCCCTGGCCGGGCTGCCCGAGGGCCCCGTGCTCGGCCTGGTCGCGGCCGTCCTCACCACCACGCTGGTGTGCAGCGTGCAGTCGCTGCTCGGCGCGGTCGCCGTCGACAAGATGGCCGCCGCCCGGCCCGGCCTGGCCGCCCGCGTCCCGCGTTCCGACCTGGACCGCGAACTGCTCGGTCAGGGCGCCGCCAACATCGTCTCCGGCGGGCTCGGCGGGCTGCCGGTCGCGGGCGTGGCGGTGCGCAGTTCCGCGAACGTGCAAGCCGGCGCCATGAGCCGGAACTCCACGATGCTGCACGGCGTTCTCGTAGTGATCGCCGCGCTGCTGATGGTGTCGATCCTAGAGCTCATCCCCCTCGCCTCGCTGGCCGCCCTGGTGATGGCCGTCGGCATCCAGATGGTGTCGCTGAACCACATCCGCACGGTGACCCGCCACCGTGAGGTGCTGGTCTACGTGGTCACCACCCTCGGCGTGGTGATCCTCGGCGTCCTGGAGGGCGTGGCGCTCGGGATCGCCGTGGCCGTCGGCGTCGCCCTGCACCGCCTCACCCGCACCCGGATCACCCATGAAGTGACGGAGGGAGTCCATCACGTACAGGTACGAGGCCAGTTGACCTTCCTCGCGGTGCCACGGCTCAGCCGGGCCCTGCATCTCGTGCCCCAAGGGGCCGACGTCCTGGTCGAGCTGGACGGCTCGTTCATGGACCACGCGGCCTACGAGACCCTGCAGGACTGGCAGAACACCCACACCGCGACGGGCGGCGCCGTCGAGCTGACGGGCCGCCGCGCCGGTGTCCGCATCGCCGAGCCCATGGGCATCCCCGGTCACCACGGGGACGTCTGGGCCGATGACCCGGACCCCGCCGCCGGTTGCCGCTGCAGCCCGTGGACACCGTGGCGCAACCACCAGTGCGAGGTGCAGCCGACGCTGCTCGAGGCACCGATGGGTGCCCGGAGGCACGGAGAGCCGGACAGTTCCGGTGGCCCGGCGCTTGCCACGGGCTCGGTGAGCTCGGAACGCGCCAAGGGCTTCGTGGGCTGGAAGGCGTCCGCGAGCGCCGAGCACTCCAAGGGGCTCGCGAGCTGGAAGGCCTCCGCGAGCACCGAGCACTCCAAGGGGCTCGCGAGCTGGAAGGCCTCCGCGAGCAGCGAGGGCGCCAAGGCCTTCGTGGGCTGGAAGAGGTCCGCGCACACGGAGGGCCCCCTGAGCCCCGTCAGCTGGAACGGTTCGGTGAGCTGGAACGGTTCCGTGGGGCCGGAGGGCTCCGCGGTCCCAGAGGGCTCCGCGGTCCGAGAGGGCATGTCAGGCCTGGGCGGCTTCGCGGGTCCGCAGGACTCCGCAGGTCTGGGCGGCATTGCGGCTCCGCAGAACTCCGCAGGTCCGGGCGGCTTCGCGGCTCCGGAGGGCTTCGCAGGTCCATACGGCTCCACTGCACCCGAGGGCTTCGCAGGTCCAAAAGGCTCCGCAGGCCCAGGGGCCTCCGCAGGCCCAGAGGGCTCCGCAGGCCCAGGGGGCTTCGCAGGACCGAACGACTCCGCTGCCCCCCAAGGCTCCGCAGGCCCATACGCCTGCTCCACTGCACCCGAGGGCTTTACCGCTCCCGAGGGTTTCGCAGGTCCAGAGGGCTCCGCGGCCCCGGAGGGCCCCGCAAACCCGGACGGCCCCGCAAACCCCCGCAGCCCCGCGAATCCGGACGGCCCCGCAAGCCCGACCGGCTCCACAGCCCCGGACGGCTCCGACATCCCGATGAGCTGGGAGGCTTCGACGGGCTACGCAAGCCCAATCCTCTCCAAGGGCACGAAGAGCCCGGCGGGCTCCACGGGCCTGGCCGGCCCGCAGGACTCGTACGACACCGTCGGCTCCCACGGCGCCACCAATCACGGCAGCTCGAACGCCCCCGGCGCCTCGGGCGCCCCCCTCACCCCCGCCCAACCCACCACCACCCCAGCCAACCCCCACACCCCCACCGACCCCCTCACCGACACTTCCGGCAACCACCAACTGGCCCGAGGAATCAGCGCGTTCCAGAGCAACACGGCCCCGCTGGTCAGAGGCGAACTCGCGCGGCTGGCCCGCGAGGGGCAGCGTCCTGATCAGCTGTTCCTCACCTGCGCGGACTCCCGCCTGGTCACCTCGATGATCACTTCCAGTGGTCCGGGCGACCTGTTCGTGGTGCGCAACGTCGGCAACCTGGTGCCACGGCCGGGCGAGGAGAGCGGCGACGACTCGGTGGCGGCGGCGATCGAGTACGCGGTGGACGTGCTGAAGGTACGGTCCATCACCGTGTGCGGCCACTCGGGATGCGGAGCCATGCAGGCGCTGCTCGACTCCGAGCCGGGCACCGCCCGCACGCCCCTGCGCCGATGGCTGCGGCACGGACAGCCCAGCCTGGAGCGCATCGCCGGTGACGGCCGGTCCTGGCCCCGGCTGGCCGGCCGCCCGCCCGCCGACGTGGCCGAGCAGCTGTGCCTGACCAACGTCGTGCAACAACTGGAGCACCTGCGCGCTCACGAGTCGGTGTCCCGGGCGCTGCGCGAGGACGCGCTGGAGCTGCACGGGATGTACTTCCACGTCGGGGAGGCGCAGTCGTATCTGCTCACCGACACGGCTGACGGGCTCGTGTTCGACACCGTCCGTGCGGCGGGCCTGTCCGCCTGAGCGGAACCCGGACCGCCCATCCGTGAGCGTGCACGGGTGGGCGGTCCGGGATGTGAGGGGTGCGACACGGCTGAACCGGCTCCGAGCGCGGTCCGTGGGAAGGGGTGACCGGGTGACGTAAACGGTCCGGAGCCCGCCTGGCCACGCCGGGGCATGCCATGACCAGCCCTTCGACAGGTCTAAACCAATATTCCGTCGACCCTTGTCATCGGGCCACCAGGTCTGATGAGCTGTGGCCTGGGACACAACGGACACCCTTCGAGAGGGAGATGTCGTGAGCAACGAGAGCCTGGCCAACCTGCTGAGCGAGGAGATGGGACAGTGAGCGAGAATCCTTCCCTCTCCAACCTGCTCAAAGAAGAGCGCAGGTTCGCGCCACCCGCCGACCTGGCCGCCAACGCCAATGTCACGGCGGAGGCGTACGAACAGGCCAAGGCTGACAGGCTCGGCTTCTGGGCCGAGCAGGCCCGCCGCCTGACCTGGGCCAAGGAGCCGACACAGACGCTGAACTGGTCGAACCCGCCGTTCGCCAAGTGGTTCGAGGACGGCGAGCTCAACGTCGCGTACAACTGCGTGGACCGGCATGTCGAGGCCGGGCACGGCGACCGCGTGGCCATCCACTTCGAGGGCGAGCCCGGCGACACCCGCGCCCTCACCTACGCCGAGCTCAAGGACGAGGTCTCCAAGGCCGCCAACGCCCTGTTGGAGCTGGGCGTTCGCAAGGGCGACCGGGTCGCCGTCTACATGCCGATGATCCCCGAGACCGCGGTCGCGATGCTGGCCTGCGCCCGGATCGGCGCCGCGCACTCCGTGGTCTTCGGCGGCTTCTCGGCCGACGCGCTCGCGACCCGTATCCAGGACGCGGACGCCAAGGTCGTCATCACCTCCGACGGCGGCTACCGGCGCGGCAAGCCCTCAGCCCTGAAGCCGGCCGTGGACGAGGCGGCCGACAAGGCGGGCAACGTCGAGCACGTCCTCGTCGTGCGCCGGACCGGCCAGGAGGTCGCCTGGACCGAGGGCCGGGACGTGTGGTGGCACGACATCGTCGACGGTCAGTCCGCCGAGCACACCCCGGAGGCGTTCGGGGCGGAGCACCCGCTGTTCATCCTCTACACGTCCGGTACGACGGGTAAGCCGAAGGGCATCCTGCACACCTCCGGCGGCTACCTGACCCAGACGTCGTACACCCACCACGCGGTCTTCGACCTCAAGCCGGAGACGGACGTGTACTGGTGCACGGCCGACGTCGGCTGGGTGACCGGGCACTCATACATCGTGTACGGCCCGCTCGCCAACGGCGCGACCCAGGTGATGTACGAGGGCACCCCGGACACCCCGCACCAGGGCCGCTTCTGGGAGATCGTGCAGAAGTACAAGGTCACGATCCTCTACACCGCGCCGACCGCGATCCGTACGTTCATGAAGTGGGGCGACGACATCCCCGCGAAGTTCGACCTCTCCAGCCTGCGGGTGCTGGGCTCGGTCGGTGAGCCGATCAACCCCGAGGCCTGGATCTGGTACCGCAAGCACATCGGCGCCGACCGCACCCCGGTCGTGGACACCTGGTGGCAGACCGAGACCGGCGCGATGATGATCTCGCCGCTGCCCGGCGTCACCGAGACCAAGCCCGGTTCGGCGCAGACGCCGCTGCCCGGCATCGCCGCCACCGTCGTGGACGACGAGGCGAACGAGGTGCCCGACGGCGGCGGTGGCTATCTGGTCCTCACCGAGCCGTGGCCGTCGATGCTGCGCACGATCTGGGGCGACGACCAGCGGTTCCTCGACACGTACTGGTCGCGCTTCGAGGGCAAGTACTTCGCCGGTGACGGCGCGAAGAAGGACGACGACGGCGACATCTGGCTGCTCGGCCGCGTCGACGACGTCATGCTCGTCTCGGGTCACAACATCTCCACCACTGAGGTCGAGTCCGCGCTCGTCTCCCATCCCTCGGTCGCCGAGGCGGCCGTGGTGGGCGCGGCGGACGAGACGACCGGGCAGGCCATCGTCGCCTTCGTGATCCTGCGGGGCAGCGCGGCGGAGACCGAGGACCTGGTCGCCGAGCTGCGGGGCCACGTCGGCGCCACCCTCGGCCCGATCGCCAAGCCCCAGCGGATCCTGCCGGTGGCGGAGCTGCCGAAGACCCGCTCCGGCAAGATCATGCGCCGTCTGCTGCGCGACGTCGCGGAGAACCGCCAGCTCGGTGACGTCACCACGCTGACCGACTCCACGGTCATGGACCTGATCCAGGCGAAGCTCCCGACGGCGTCCGGCGAGGACTGAGCCCGGCAGGCAAGGGGCATCCGGCGACTGGCGCGCGCGAGGCGGGCGACGGTCGTGCCGGGTGCCCCTTTTGCACGTAACGTGAAGATCACCTGACCGGCCCGCCGCATCTTAGGTAAGCTAAGGAAAGCGTCAACAACGCGACAGTGGTCAAAGGTGCGCCGGGAAGTCTGGTCGGCATGTCGTTCGTGCTGCCCACCGACCGGAGGTCTTCCCGTGACCGTCGCCCGCCCCGCCCGCAAGGTTTTCGCCCGGCTGTCCCTGCCCGAGCGGAACTTCGTCGCGGACGCGCTGCGCACCGAGACGGTCGGCGGTGTGCTGCTCCTCGTCGCCGCGGTCACCGCGCTGATCTGGGCGAACATACCCGGTCTCGGGGACAGCTACGAGACCGTCGCGGGCTTCCACATGGGCCCCGCCGCCCTCGGCCTCGACCTGTCGATCGCGCACTGGGCCGCCGACGGTCTGCTGGCGGTCTTCTTCTTCGTCGCCGGTATCGAACTCAAACGTGAGCTGGTCGCCGGCGATCTGCGTGACCCCAGGGCGGCCGTCCTGCCGGTGGTCGCCGCCCTGTGCGGGATGGCCGTACCGGCGCTGGTCTACACCCTCACCAACGGTCTCGGCGGTGGCTCCCTGGCGGGCTGGGCGGTGCCCACGGCCACAGACATCGCCTTCGCGCTCGCCGTGCTCGCTGTCATCGGTACGTCGTTGCCGAGCGCCCTGCGCGCCTTCCTGCTGACGCTCGCCGTCGTGGACGACCTGTTCGCGATCCTGATCATCGCGGCCTTCTTCACCAGCTCCCTCAACTTCGCCGCGCTCGGCGGCGCACTCGTCGGGCTCGTCGTCTTCTGGTGGCTGCTGCACAAGGGCGTCCGCGGCTGGTACGTCTACGTCCCGCTGGCGCTGGTGATCTGGGCGCTGATGTACAACAGCGGCGTGCACGCCACGATCGCCGGCGTCGCGATGGGCCTGATGCTGCGCTGCACCACCCACAAGGGCGAGGAGCACTCGCCCGGCCAGCACGTCGAGCATCTGGTGCGCCCCCTGTCGGCGGGCCTCGCGGTACCGCTGTTCGCCCTGTTCAGCGCAGGCGTCTCGGTCTCGGGCAGTGTCCTGGGGGACGTGTTCACCAAGCCGGAGACGCTGGGCGTCGTCCTCGGTCTCGTGGTCGGCAAGACCGTCGGCATCTTCGGCGGCACCTGGCTGACCGCCCGCTTCACCCGCGCCTCCCTGAGCGAGGACCTGGAGTGGGCGGACGTCTTCGCCGTCGCCTCGCTCGCCGGCATCGGGTTCACCGTCTCGCTTCTCATCGGCGAGCTGGCGTTCGAGGGCGACGCGGCGCTGACGGACGAGATCAAGGCCGCCGTACTGGCAGGCTCGCTGATCGCGGCGCTGATCGCGACGGTGCTGCTGAAGCTGCGGAACGTCAAGTACCGCAGGCTCTGCGAGGACGAGGAGCGCGACGACGACCTCGACGGCATCCCGGACATCTACGAGGAGCACGACCCGGCCTACCACCTGCGGATGGCGGAGATCCACGACCGCAAGGCCGCCGAGCACCGCCAGCTCGCCGAAATCAGGGCAGCCGAGCTTGCCGAAGTGGGCGGCGGGGCAGGCGATGAGGGCGACGGTCCGGCATGATCTGACGAGACGGTACAAAAGACGGGACCGTACACAGTCAGACACCGACGGACCCCGTACACAGCAGTACGCAGAAGAGGGAGACCGCGATGAGCGCACCCGACGGCAGCCCGGTCGGCGCCGAACGCAGCATCGGCCAGCTGTTCGCCTCGGCGACGGCCGACATGTCGGCGCTGGTGCACGACGAGATCGCGCTGGCCAAGGCCCAACTGAGGCAGGACGTCAAGCGCGGTGCGACGAGCGGTGGCGCGTTCACGGCGGCCGGCGGGCTGCTCCTGTTCTCCCTGCCGATGCTCAACTTCGCGCTGGCGTACGGCATCCGGACCTGGAGCGGGTGGAACCTCGCGGTCTGCTTCCTGCTGTCGTTCGCGGCCAACGTCCTGATCGCCCTCGTGCTGGCGCTGATCGGTGTGGTGTTCGCGAAGAAGGCCAAGAAGAGCAAGGGCCCGCAGAAGGTCGCCGCGTCGGTGAAGGAGTCGGCGGTCGTCCTGCAGAAGGCCAAGCCGCACCCTCGTCCCGAGCGGACCGAGCAGCCCGCGCTTCCCCGGGACCGCGCACCGCAAGCCATCGAGGCTGTGGCACGCTCGTCGTCATGACGGAACCCGACACCCCTTCGGCGCATCCCGCCTCGGTCGTCCGGCCCGAAGGCCCCTGGACGCACCGGGACGTGGCGGCGAACGGCGCGCGCTTCCACATCGCGGAGCTGGGCGACGGGCCACTGGTGATGCTGGTGCACGGCTTCCCGCAGTTCTGGTGGGCCTGGCGGCACCAGATGGTCGCGCTCGCCGATGCCGGTTTCCGGGCCGTCGCCATGGATCTCCGGGGCGTCGGCGGCAGCGACCGCACGCCTCGCGGCTACGACCCGGCCAACCTCGCCCTCGACATCACCGGCGTGGTCCGCTCGCTGGGCGAGCCGGACGCGGCGCTGGTCGGGCACGACCTCGGGGGCTATCTGGCCTGGACGGCGGCCGTGATGCGGCCGAAGCTGGTACGCCGCCTGGCGGTGTCGTCGATGCCGCATCCCCGGCGCTGGCGCTCGGCGATGCTCGCCGACGCGCGGCAGACGGCGGCCAGTTCGCACATCTGGGGGTTCCAGCGGCCGTGGATCCCGGAGCGGCAGCTCGTCGCGGACGACGGGGCGCTGGTGGGCCGGCTGATCCGGGACTGGGCCGGGCCGCGGCTGCCGGAGGACGAGACGGTGGAGACGTACCGGCGCGCGATGTGCATCCCGTCCACGGCGCACTGCTCGGTCGAGCCGTACCGATGGCTGGTCCGCTCGCTGGCGCGTCCTGACGGCATCCAGTTCAACCGCCGGATGAAGCGTCCGGTCCGGGTGCCGACCCTGCATCTGCACGGCTCCCTCGACCCGGTGATGCGCACGCGCAGCGCGGCCGGCTCCGGCGAATACGTCGAAGCCCCCTACCGCTGGCGCCTGTTCGACGGTCTGGGCCATTTCCCGCACGAGGAGGACCCGGTGGCGTTCTCCCACGAGCTGATCAGCTGGCTGAAGGACCCCGAGCCGGACCGCTGAGGCCTCCTGAGCGGGCCTGGGCCACACCCGTCCCGGCGAAGGGTTCCGGACCGGCGGCGCGGCGAACCGATGCGCCCGGTATGCCGAGCGGTACGCCTGTACTACGAACTGCCAATTGCCTGGCGCATAAGCCAATTGGGGGCCGCGGGGGCGGTTATGGACCTTGGGACGGGGCAGACGTCGGGGTATGGGCTGGACGCACGACTACAGTGACGCAGCACGCACTCGCCGCTCGGCCAACGGTCCGGGCACCCACCGCCGGGGAACCCCCCAACTGGCGGCCACGGATCCACGGGTGGGCATCCCGCGCATTCTGCGCCGCCGGGCCCGCTGGGTCTCGGTACGGCTGCGTCACCCGCGCGGCTGATACCCCGGCGGCCCCACGGCCGGGCACTCCCACGAGCTACAGGGCGCAGCTGTCGCTGCCCACCTGCTGGTTCGCCGTACGCCCCTTGGTGATGTCCTCGCGGATCTCGTCCACGGTCAGCGCGTATCCCGTCTCGGCGTCGTCGAGGGACTTCGCGAAGACCACACCGTAGACCTCGCCGTCGGGAGTCAGCAGTGGGCCGCCGGAGTTGCCCTGGCGGACGGTCGCGTACAGGGAGTAGACGTCGCGGCGGACCGTGCCCCGGTGGTAGATGTCCGGGCCGTTCGCCGTGATGCGCCCCCGCACGCGCGCGGAGCGCACGTCGTACGCGCCGTTCTCCGGGAAGCCCGCGACGATCGCGCTGTCGCCGCTCACCGCGTCCTCGCCGGCGAACTTCAGGACGGGCGCGTCCAGATCGGGTACGTCGAGTACCGCGATGTCGCGCTGCCAGTCGTACAGGACGACCGTCGCGTCGTAGCGCCGGCCCTCTCCGCCTATCTGGACGGTGGGTTCGTCGACGCCGCCCACCACGTGCGCGTTGGTCATCACGCGGCGCTCGCCGAAGACGAAGCCGGTGCCCTCCAGAACCTTGCCGCAACTCTGCGCGGTGCCCATCACCTTGACGATGGAGCGCTGCGCCCGGGCGGCCACGGCGCTGCCCGCGAGCGCCGGGTCGGGCGGCTTCACGTCGGTGATGGGCTCGTTGGCGAACGGACTGAAGACCTGCGGGAAGCCGTTCTGCGCGAGGACGGCGGAGAAGTCCGCGAACCAGGTGTCGGCCTGCGTGGGCAACGCCCGGGAGACGCCGAGCAGCACCTTGGAGCTGCGCACCTCCTTGCCGAGCGTCGGCAGGGTGGTGCCGGCCAGTGCCGAGCCGATCAGCCACGCCACCAAAAGCATGGCGACGACGTTGACGAGGGCGCCGCCGGTCGCGTCCAGGGCGCGGGCCGGGGACCAGGTGATGTACCGGCGCAGCTTGTTGCCCAGATGGGTCGTCAGAGCCTGGCCCACGGAGGCGCAGACGATCACCACGACCACCGCGACGACGGCGGCGGTGGTGCTCACCTCCGCGTTGGCGGTCACCGCGTCCCAGATGACGGGCAGTGAGTAGACGGCGACGAGGCCACCGCCGAGAAATCCGATCACCGACAGGATGCCGACCACGAAGCCCTGGCGGTAGCCCACGATCGCGAACCACACGGCGGCGACCAGCAACAGGATGTCCAGCACGTTCACCGCTTCAAGCCTCGCCTCATCACTCCGCGATCACACCTGGTCGGCCGGGGACCCGGCAACAGCACTAGGTCACCCTGTCATGACCGCCAGTCGAGCGGGACCTGCTTGTCGCGGTCCCACGGTCTCTCCCAGCCCGCGTAGTGCATCAGCCGGTCGATGATCCCGGCCGTGAAGCCCCAGACGAGGGCCGATTCGACCAGGAATGCCGGACCTCGGTGGCCGCTGGGATGCAGGGCCGTGGCGCGGTTGGCGGGGTCCGTGAGATCCGCCACGGGGACCGTGAAGACGCGGGCCGTCTCGTTCGGGTCGACGACGCCCACCGGACTCGGCTCCCGCCACCAGCCGAGCACGGGCGTCACCACGAAGCCGCTCACCGGGATGTAGAGCTTGGGGAGCACGCCGAACAACTGCACACCGGCCGGGTCCAGGCCCGTCTCCTCCTCGGCCTCGCGAAGAGCCGCCCACAGCGGGCCGTCGGCCTTGGGGTCGCCGTCCTCCGGGTCCAGGGCGCCGCCGGGGAAGGAGGGCTGCCCGGCGTGCGAGCGCAGCGAGCTCGCCCGCTCCATCAGCAGCAGCTCGGGTCCGCGCTCGCCCTCGCCGAACAGGATGAGCACGGCCGACTGACGGCCGGCGCCGTCCTTCGGCGGCAGGAAACGGCTCAGCTGGCGCGGCTCGACCGTCTCGACGGCGCGCACCACGGAGTCCAGCCAGTCGGGCAGCCCGTCCCTGCTGAGCGCCACCGAGCCACCGCGTGTCTCACTCGCCCGTGCCATCGCCACCCCCGTCGTCCTGATGGTCCAACGCGGCACGGCACCGAGATCGTTCCGGGCGGGGCGTACGCCTCACTGCTTCCGTCATCCGGACCCCAGCGGCGGGGCCGGCTTGCCGCCCGCGTCCAGGTAGGCCTGCGGAGGCTTCAGACGCTGGCCGGGGAAGCCCCCCTTCTCGTACTTGAGCAGCTTCTTCGCCTTCTCGGGGTCCGTCTCGCCCTCGCCGTACGCCGGGCAGAGCGGGGCGATGGGGCAGGCGCCGCAGGCGGGCTTGCGGGCGTGGCAGATGCGGCGGCCGTGCCAGATCACGTGGTGCGAGAGGTCGGTCCAGTCGCTCTTCGGGAACAGCGTGCCGACGGCGGCCTCGATCTTGTCGGGGTCGGTCTCCTCGGTCCACCGCCAGCGCCGGACCAGCCGCTGGAAGTGCGTGTCCACGGTGATGCCGGGGCGGCCGAAGGCGTTGCCGAGCACGACGAAGGCGGTCTTGCGGCCGACGCCGGGCAGCTTGACGAGGTCTTCGAGGCGGCCCGGGACCTCGCCGCCGAAGTCCTCCGTGAGGGCCTTGGACAGCCCGATCACCGACTTGGTCTTGGCCCGGAAGAAGCCGCACGGCCGGAGGATCTCCTCGACCGCCTCGGGGTTGGCGGCGGCCAGGTCCTCGGGCGTCGGGTACTTCGCGAAGAGCGAGGGGGTGGTCTGGTTGACGCGCAGGTCGGTGGTCTGGGCCGAGAGGACCGTGGCGACCAGGAGCTGGAAGGGGTTCTCGAAGTCGAGTTCCGGGTGGGCGTACGGATATACCTCGGCGAGTTCACGGTTGATCCGGCGGGCGCGGCGGACCAGGGCGGTACGGGACTCGCCGCTCGGCGCCTGCGGGGTGGTCACCGTCCTGGCGGGCGCGGCCTTCTTCACGGGAGCGGAGGTCTTCTTGGGGGCGACGGCGGGCTTCTTACGGCCGAGGGTGGCCTTCTTGACCGGGCCGGCGCTCTTGGCGGTGGCCTTCCTGGCGGGGGCGGCACTCTTCGCGGGGGCCTTCCCGGCAGTCGACGACTTCGCGGGGGCGGCCTTCTTCGCAGCGGGCCGTTCGGCCGGAACGGCCTCCTTCGAAGCCACCCGTCCTGCCGCCTTTGTCGCTTTCTCTCCGCCGCCGGAATCCTGTTCGCCCACAGCGGAATCTCGACGTACAACCACCCGCGCAGCCCCCTAGGCCTGTGCTCTCACCGGCGTTTTGGACACCCGGCCAGCCTAAGCCCCGGCACCGACATCCGCCCCGGACCCTGAAGATCAGCGCCCAATTGGACCCCTGCCGCTTACCACTGGACACCGGTGCGGCATCCTTGTGACAGATCACACTGTTTGGACGGTCCGGCAAAATGGGCACCAGGGTGCCTTGGTGCACCGGGGGAGAAAGATCCCCTGAGCAGGTCGACAAGGAGAGAACTCGTGGACGACGTTCTGCGGCGCAATCCGCTCTTCGCGGCGCTCGACGATGAGCAGGCCGCGGAGCTGCGCGCCTCCATGAGTGAGGTGACCCTCGCGCGAGGTGACTCCCTCTTCCACGAGGGCGACCCGGGTGACCGGCTCTACGTGGTCACCGAGGGCAAGGTGAAGCTGCACCGCACTTCGCCGGACGGCCGCGAGAACATGCTGGCCGTGGTCGGTCCCAGCGAGCTCATCGGTGAGCTGTCGCTCTTCGACCCGGGCCCGCGTACGGCGACCGCCACCGCGCTGACCGAGGTCAAGATGCTCGGTCTCGGCCACGGTGACCTCCAGCCCTGGCTCAACGCCCGCCCCGAGGTCGCCACCGCGCTGCTGCGTGCCGTAGCCCGGCGGCTGCGCAAGACCAACGACGCGATGTCCGACCTCGTCTTCTCGGACGTGCCCGGCCGTGTCGCGCGCGCCCTGCTGGACCTGTCCCGCCGGTTCGGCGTGCAGTCCGAGGAGGGCATCCACGTCGTCCACGACCTCACGCAGGAGGAGCTGGCCCAGCTGGTCGGCGCGTCCCGCGAAACGGTCAACAAGGCACTGGCCGACTTCGCCCAGCGCGGCTGGCTGCGGCTGGAGGCCCGCGCGGTGATCCTCCTGGACGTGGAGCGCCTCGCGAAGCGCTCGCGCTGAGGGCTGCCAGGACCGAGGAACCGGGTCCGAGAAACCGGCACCGCGTTGACAACGCCCGCCAAGGGCCTCGACTCCGAGGGCCTGCTCGTGCGCGAGAGCCTGCTCGTGCGCGGGGGCTCGCGCGCGTGCAGGCCCCCTTCCGTCCCGTCGTCGCCGCCCGGGAACGGCTTCCGGACGTGTTCGGCGAATGGTTTGTCGCCTGCCTGAGTACGCCGCTCACCGGGACGGACCTCGCCGAGCTGCTGCCGCGCTACCGGCCCGACAGCCTCATCACGCGTCAGACCAACGGCGACCTCGCCCTGCTGCTCCCCCACTGGCGTGAGCGAGATCGCCGGTGCCGTGGACAGCGATGCCTGCCGGCGGCCGCTCGTGCGGTTCGTGCCGCGACACCTGGTGCGGACGGGGTACACGCTCGTGATGCCCCGCTGGGGCGGCTGGCCAAGTGATCTGGCTCGGATGGCCTCGGTCTTCGGCGCGCGCTGCCTCTCGCGCGCGGAGCAGATGCGTGCGGCGGCCGCCCTCGGGTACGAGCCGACCGGCGAGCGCGCCGTCCTCCAGGCGTACGTCGACGACCTCGGGCCCTGGCTCGCCGAGGAGTACGCGCGCGTGCACGGGTCAAGGCGCCGAGGCCTTGCTGAGCGGGCGTCGGCCCTCGCTCACCGCGATGCGCGCCAGCTTCGTCAGCATCATGCCGTTGCGGACCTTGACGACATAGTCCACGGGAAGTCCGTGCATCCGGATGCCGGGGCCCCGCAGGGGGTGCCAGTCGATGGTGAAGAGGGTGGCGTCGCCCCAGGGGAGCAGGGTCATGGCGATGCGGGCCGCGCCGAACGGGTCGGCCCGCGCCTCCAGTTCGAGGCGGCGCTCGGGTTCGCAGATCCGGACGACGCAGGTGTCGTCGACGGTCAGGGCGCCGACACCGACGCGGACCTTGAGGCGGGCGCCCACCTCGGGCCAGTGCGGGTCCGTCGCGAGGATCTGCTGGGTCCCCGTCACCCACTCCCCGTAGCGGCGGCCGTCGGACAGCAGGCTCCAGACCTCCGACGGCGAGGTGGGGATCAGACGGCGGTTACGGGCCACGCCGGCCACGCTCCTTCCGCAGGACGCAGGACATGTCCTCCAGGGTGCGGGCGGCGCGGCGCGGACGCACCTCGGCCTCAGATGAGCCCGTGCTCCACGAGGTAGTCCAGCTGGGCCCGTACCGACAGTTCCGCCGCCGGCCACAGGGAGCGGTCCACGTCGGCGTACACATGGGCCACGATCTCGGACGGCGTCCGGTAGCCGTCCTCGACGGCCGTCTCGACCTGGGCGAGCCGGTGCGCGCGATGGGCGAGGTAGTACTCCACGGCCCCCTGGGCGTCCTCCAGGACCGGCCCGTGGCCCGGGAGGACCGTGTGGACGCCGTCGTCGACCGTGAGAGACCTCAGGCGCCGCAGGGAGCCCAGATAGTCGCCCAGGCGACCGTCGGGGTGCGCCACGACCGTCGTACCGCGGCCCAGCACGGTGTCGCCCGTCAGCACCGCCCGGTCGGCCGGGAGGTGGAAGCTCAGCGAGTCCGCGGTGTGGCCGGGCGTCGGTACGACCCTCAGCTCCAGGCCGCCGGCCTTGACGACGTCGCCCGCGCCCAGCCCTTCGTCGCCCAGCCGCAGCGCCGGGTCCAGCGCCCGTACCTTGGTGCCGGTCAGCTCCGCGAAGCGGGCCGCGCCTGCCGCGTGGTCCGGGTGACCGTGGGTCAGCAGGGTCAGGGCGACACGCTTGCCGGCCCGTTCGGCGGTGTCGACGACGTTGCGCAGGTGCCCCTCGTCCAGCGGGCCCGGGTCGACCACGACGGCCACCGCCGAGTCGGGCTCGGACAGCAGCCAGGTGTTCGTGCCGTCCAGGGTCATCGCCGAGGGGTTGGGCGCCAGGACGTTGACCGCGCGCGGGGTGGCGGGTCCGGTCAGGACCCCGCCCCGTGGCTGGCCGGGCAGGGCGCTTGCGTCCGTCATGCGGGGGCTCCCCCGGTCGGGATGTGCTTGGTGAACTCGTCGTGCCCCGGCCAGGAGAGCACGAGCTCGTCGCCCTCCAGACGGGCCTGTGCCAGGACGGCCGTCAGATCGCGGCCCGGGGCCGCCGCGAGCGCGTCCGCGGCCGTCCCGTACGCCGTCAGCTGCCGCAGCGTCGCGATGGTGGGCGGCATCATCAGCAGCTCGCCCTTGTCGTAGGACGCCGCCGCCTCGGCCGGCCGGATCCACACCGTGCGGTCCGCCTCCGTGGAGGCGTTGCGCGTGCGCTGCCCCTCGGGGAGGGCCGCGACGAAGAACCAGGTGTCGTAGCGGCGGGCCTCGAACTCGGGGGTGATCCAGCGCGTCCAGGCGCCCAGGAGGTCGGAGCGCAGCACCAGGCCGCGGCGGTCCAGGAACTCCGCGAGGGAGAGGTCGCGCGCGACCAGGGCGGCGCGGTCCGCCTCCCAGTCCGGCCCCGTGGTGTCGCCGACGACCGAGTCGGCGTCCGGCCCGGCCAGGAGGACGCCTGCCTCCTCGTACGTCTCGCGTACGGCCGCGCAGACGATCGCCTGGGCCGCCGTCTCGTCGACGCCGAGCCGGTCCGCCCACCACGCGCGCGTGGGGCCCGCCCAGCCGACGTGGCGCTCTGCCCCGGCCTCGCGGCTCCGCTCGGGCAGGGAGAAGCCCCCGTCCCGTGGGTCGACTCCGCCGCCCGGGTACGCGTAGGCGCCCGCCGCGAAGGCCATGGAGGCACGGCGGCGCAGCATGTGGACGACGGGGCCCGAGCCGGTGTCCTTGAGCAGCATGACCGTGGCCGCGCGCTTGGGGGTCACCGGCGTGAGCGAGCCCGCCGCCAGCGCGCGGATCCGGTCCGGCCACTCCGGGGGGTACCACTGACCGTTCGCCATGGGCGCG
>NZ_JBFBJT010000048.1:0-47738 GCF_040686175.1 Streptomyces sp. NPDC086077
CCCGGCTGGCCGCCGCGCAGCGGGCGTTCGCGCCCGTCGGCGGCGCGGACGGCGAGGACGCGCCGGACGCCGCCGACCCACCGGTCGAGGACCTGATCCTCAGCAACCGGGACAGCTATCACGTGCTGCGGTTCGTGCGGACGTCGTTCGACAGCAGCGTCTTCCTGCATCTGTGGCTGGGCCGGGCGGACGGCAACCTCGCGCTGGCCCGGATCCGGCTGGGCGAGATGGCCGGACGGCTGGTGCTGGGATGACGATGGTCGACACGACACCGCCTCCCAGACTGCCGATACGGGACAAGGCGGCCCGGCACCGCACCGGGGGCGTCTCCCCGATGCTGACCCGCCTGGCCGCCGAGCGCGCCACCGGCGTCCTGGTCCGCGCGAGCGGCACCCTGTACCTCGCCGAGGGCCGGGTGGTGCACGCCGAGAGCCCGCTCGCGCCCGGCCTCGACATCCTTCTCACGGCGCACGGCACCCTCGACGCCCGGGACTGGCAGGACGCCGTCGAGCGGGCCGACGAGCCGGAGGGCGCCGACCGCGCCCTCCTGGACGGCGGCCGGCTCGCGCCCGGCGCACTGGAGTTGTGCCACCTGAGCGCGCTGTACGACGCCGCGTACTTCGCCCTCGCGCCCAGCAGCACCCCGGGGCGCTTCCGGTACGGCCCCACGCACTGGCTCGGTTCCGTGCACCCGGTGCCGGTCGGCTCCGTCGAACAGGAGACGCTGCGCCGCCGTGCCCTGCTGCACCGCATCTGGCCGGACCCGGCGACCGACAGCGCACCCCTGGAGCGGCTCGACACCGCCGCCGCGCCGGCGGTCCCGCCCCGGCAGAGCGCGGTGCTGGCCCGCGTGGACGGTCTGCGCACGGCCACGGACATCGCCCGCGACCTGGGCAGACCGGCCTTCCACACCCTGGTGTCCATACGCCGGCTGGCAGCGGCCGGCCTGGTGGCACCCCGCACGGCACACCCCGGCACGGACGGCGGCCCCTGGGCCGAGCACACGGCCCCGGGCGACCCCACCGCCCTCGGCGACCCCACCGCGTTGGGACACCCGGCCCACGGTAACCCCGCCACCTTCATGGACAGGGCCCCAGGTGACTCCGCCGCCTTCGTAGACAGGGCCCCAGGCGGCCCCGCCGCCTCCGAACACCCGGGCCCCGGCAACCCTGCCACCTCCGGACACCCGACCCCGCGCGGCCACGAGCACCCGGCGCCGGCCCCCGTGGGCCACCCTCCCCCCGCCGGCCCCGCACCCGCCGATCCGCTCACGACCCGCACCCCCGGCCGCACGCTGCCCGGCACCCCGCTCGGGCCGGGCTCCCTCGAACACCCCGACATCGCACTGCTGAAGAGGGTCAGGGATGCGCTGGAGGCCCTTTGAACGGCAGCAACCGCGACAGTCCGCGCAGGGACAGCCGGCGCAGGGCCAACTCGCACCACGACAAGCGACGCCGCGGCAACCGCCTCGCCCGCCCGCCGAGAGGAGAGCCCTGATGGCGGTGGAACCCCCGATCCTCGACGAACTGCACCGGCTGAGAGCCCGCGTCCCCCAGCTGACCGGCGCCCTCGCCGCCAGCGTGGACGGCCTGGTCATCGCCCACGACACCCCCGGCGTCGAGCCGGAGGGGCTCGCCGCGCTGACCGCCGCCGCGCTCGGCGTCGCGGTGCGCGTCACGGACGCGACCGGCCGGGGCGAGCTGCGCGAACTGCTGGTGCGCGGCATGCGCGGCTATGTGGCGACGTACGCCGCGGGTGACACCGCCGTACTGACCCTGCTCGCCGAGGACCGCGTCAACGTCGGCCGGCTGCACCTGGAGGGCCGCCGCACCGGCGCCCGCATCGGCGAGCTGGTCGACGCCCTGCCACCGGCCCCGCCGCCCCTGCTCCCCGCGAAACCCGAGACGGCCCCCACGACGCGCCAGAAGCCCGTCCGCCGCACTCCCCGCACCCCCACGAACACATCCACCACCACGGAAAGTTGAGAGGAAACACCACCACCATGGCGAACACCGAGACCACCCTGAAGGAAGCCCTCGCCTCGATCGAGGGCGCCACCGGAGTCGCCCTCGTCGACTACACCACCGGCATGGCGCTGGGCACGATGGGCGGCAGCAAGACCTTCGACCTGAACGTCGCGGCGGCCGGCAACACCGACGTGGTCCGCGCCAAGATGCGCACGATGGAGCACCTCGGGCTCAAGGGCCAGATCGAGGACATCCTGATCACGCTGTCGGACCAGTACCACCTGATCCGTCTGCTCAGCGGCCGCAGCGGCAACGGGCTCTTCCTCTACCTCGTGCTGGACGCCAAGCGGTCCAACCTCGCGATGGCCCGTCACCAGCTGCGGCGGATCGAGGAGGACCTCGAAGTCTGAGGCCTCGGCTCAGACCGGTGCGGCGGTACGGCGACGCGCGCCACCAGGTGCCGCGTCGCCCGCCGCGACACCCGTGGCGCGGTACGCCCCGACCGCCTTGCCGGCCGGGCGGCCGCCGCCGCGCAGCCAGTCGACGCGTACCCACAGCAGCGTCTCCTCGGCCCGCTCGCGCCGCCCGAGCCACCCCGCCTTCCACCACAGCCCCGCACCGCACCCGGCGAGCAGCATGCCGCCGGCGGCGGGCGCGGCGAACGAGCCGCCCAGCGCGGCCAGGAAGGCGAGCAACAGCCACCAGCGGTGCCTGCGCCGCCAGTTGCGCACGGTCACGGCGCGGTCCTGGAGCACGTCGTGCTTGGCGGCGCGGGCGGCGCCGCGGGCGAGGGCGGCGTACCGCTTGCGGCGCGTGCCGGCCACGAAGGCCGCCGCCAGGACGAACAGCACGGCCCCCGCCAGGACGCCGATCCGGCGCCCCGTCAGCCCCGGCACCAGCACACCGATGCCGGCCGCGACCACCCCGAGCCACCACAGGGGCGCTGCCCCCGCCCGCACGACGCAGGCCACCCGGGCCAGTCCCTGACCTCCGCGCACCATGTTCGGCCTCCTGTCCCACCTGTCCCACGCCGTCTCAGTTCTTGGAAAACGCAGGCTAGCGAGGGAAAGTGAGACAAGTCTGAGAAACCGCGGGCCGCGGCGGACGCGGGCGCCCGCTCACTCCACGAACAGCCCTCGCGCCGCCGCCCGCGCGTCGAACTCCTCCAGCCGCGCCTGCGCGTCCGGGAGGTCGTCGCACATCGCCTCCAGCAGCACCCGCCCCAGCAGCATCGGCGCGCACGCCGTGTCGAAGGCGAGTCCGGTGCCGACGGCGGCGGGCAGCAGCAGGTCGGACACCTTGGCGACCGGTGCGAAGGCCGAGTCGGCGACGGTCACCACGGTCAGCCCGGCCCCCTTGGCGTACGCCAGCGTGTCCACGACCTCCCGTGGATGCCGGGGCAGCGCGAAGCAGAGCAGCGCCGAGGCGCCCGCCCGTACGGCCCCGTCGATCCGGTCGTGGATCATCGTGCCGCCCTCGTGGAGCAGCCAGACGTCCGGATGGACCTTGGCGGCGAAGTAGGCGAAGCCGTACGCCTGGGAGGCCGCCGCGCGCAGTCCCAGTACCGGCAGCGGGCGGGAAGCGGCCAGCAGCCGCCCGGCCTCGTGCACGGGCCGGGGATCGGCGAGCAGTTCGGCGAGGTGCCGGAGGTTCTCGATCTCGGCCTCGACGGCCTGCTGGTACTCGTTGTACGACGCCGCGTCCGCCGGCTGCTCGGCGGGCGCGACCTCGCGCAGGTGCCGGCGCAGCGCGGGGTAGCCGTCGAAGCCGAGGGCGACCGCGAAGCGGGTCACGGACGGCTGGCTGACCCCGGCGAGTTCGGCCAGCTCGACGCTGGACAGGAACGGCACGTCGGCGGCGCGCCGCACCATGCTGTGCGCGATGCGCCGCTGGGTCGGCGTCAGCCGGTGCCCCTCGAACAGCGCCTGCAGCCGTGCGGCCGGGCTGTCCGGCACACCCGTGTTCATGTCCCCGGTCATGACGTGCTCCCCCTCCAGATGTCCGTGAACCGGTCGAGCAGGCCGGCCGCCGCCGTCACGTCGTGCGTGAGCGGCCGGTCGGCCGGGTCCGCGTCCAGCACCGACTCGGCGAGCTCCAGCGCCCGGCCGGCCGGCAGCTCCGGTTCGGGGCGCAGGCCGCGCTGGCGCAACGCCCGTACGGCGGCGACGAGTTCGCAGCCGACGACCAGACGGTACGCGTCGCACAGGCGCAGTGTCTGACGTGCGGCGAGCGAGGCGAAGCTGGCCTGTTCCTCGACGCCTCGGGAGAGTACAGCGTGGCCGAGCGACGCGGGCGCGGAGAAGGCCCGCAGATCGCCGAGGGCGGCCCCGGCGGCGTACTCCAGGATCATCACGCCGGAGGAGGCGGCCTCGTGGTCGGCGAGGAAGGGGCGCAGCCGGGTGTAGGCGGGCTCGTTCAGCGTCGACAGCCGGGACGTGGACAGGCGCGCCACCTGCGTTATGGCCAGCCGGAAGTGGTCCAGGGCGAGGGCGAGCTGGGCCTGGTAGAAGCCGCCGTGGTGGTAGGCGGCCATGTCCTCGGGGGAGATCAGCGGGTTCTCCGCGGCCGCGTTGATCTCGACGGTGAGGACGTCCTCCAGGGCGTCGGCGGCGTCCTGGGCGGGGCCGTGGATCTGGGGCAGGCAGCGAAAGCCGTACGGGTCCTGGAGCCGGCCGAGCGGCGGGTGCGGCCGGTCGGCGGCGCCGATCAGCCGCCGCATCCGGCGGGCGACGTCGGCCGTGCCGCGGTGCGGCCGGGCGGTGTGCACGGGGGCGGCGTACGCCTCGTGCGAGCCGTCGACGGCCAGCAGGGACAGCGCGGCGACGACCTGGGTGGCGGCGAGCAGTCCGCGCAGCTCGTGCAGGGCGAGCGCGGACTGGCCGAGGGTGAGGGCGTTGCTGCTGATCAGCGCCAGGGCGTCGTTGTTGTCCAGCGGCTGCGCCTCGGGGGCGCCCGCGCCCCGCCAGGGGTGTTCCCCGGCCAGCGCGAGCCCCATCTGGGCCAGCGCGGCGATGTCCCCGGTGCCGACCGAACCGAACTCGTTGACCTGTGGGTAGGCCCCGGCGTCCAGCGCCTCGCACAGTGCGGTGACGACGGACGGCCGCAGGCCGGCGCCACCCGCCAGCAGCTGGTTGGCCCGGACGGCGAGCATCGCCCGCACCTGCCGCGCGGGCAGCTCCTCGCCGATGGCCCCGGCGTGACTGCGCAGCAGCCGCAGCCCGTGCGCGGCGGCGGCCTCGGTGGGCACGTCCTCGTTCCGGTTGGCGCCGACTCCGGTGGAGCGGCCGTACACGCGCCCGGTCGCGGCGATCATGCGGGCGGCGTCCCAGGACTCCTCCGCGCGCTTCATCGCCTCGGTCCCCGGCACCGGCCGCGCGGCCCCGTCGGCCAGCCGGACGACGTCGGTGACGCCCATCCCGCGTCCGTCCAGCACCACGAGGGTGCTCACTGCCCCCTCCGGGGCGTCCACGATGCGAGACGACATCACGCGCAAACCCTCCTCGAACCGGACACACGATCTTGCCTACCGGCCATTGGCCACCGCGGATTGCCGCCGGAGCATTGACAACCTATTCAGACACCAAGAACTCTGCATGACGTTATACAGGCGGGCAAGGGACATCTCATGATCCAGTTCGACGCGGTCCACAAGCGCTTCCCCAACGGCACCACCGCAGTCCACGACCTCACCCTCCGGATGCCGGAAGGCGGCGTGACCGTCCTCGTCGGATCCTCCGGTTGCGGCAAGACGACCACCCTGAGGATGATCAACCGAATGGTCGAGCCGACCTCCGGCACCATCCGGGTCGGCGGCAAGGACGTCCAGCAGCAGGACGCCGCCGAACTGCGCCGCTCCATCGGCTACGTCATCCAGCAGTCGGGCCTCTTTCCGCACCGCACGGTGCTGGACAACATCGCCACCGTCCCGCTGCTGCTCGGCTGGGGCAGGCGCAAGGCCCGCGCGAAGGCGGCCGGGCTGCTGGAGACCGTCGGCCTGTCCGCCGAGACCGGCCGCCGCTACCCCCACCAGCTCTCCGGCGGACAGCAGCAGCGCGTCGGCGTCGCCCGCGCGCTCGCCGCCGACCCGCCGGTGCTGCTGATGGACGAGCCGTTCGGCGCGGTCGACCCGGTGGTCCGCAACCAGCTCCAGCAGGAACTGCTGCGCCTCCAGAAGGAACTGCACAAGACCATCGTCTTCGTCACCCACGACGTCGACGAGGCCGTCCGCCTGGGCGACCGGATCGCGATCTTCCGCACCGGCGGCCACCTGGTCCAGTGCGCCCCGCCCGCCGAACTCCTCGCCCGCCCGGCCGACGACTTCGTGGCGGACTTCCTCGGCGCCGAACGCGGCCTGAAGCTGCTCTCGCTCAGGACCCTGGCGGCCGTACCGCAGGGCCCGGCACCGGAGGGCGGCACCTGGACCCTCGCCCTCGACGAGGCGCGCAGGCCGCTGCACTGGGCCGCGGACGACACCACGGTCCCCGTACGGCCGCTCCAGGACGGCGACTCGCTGCTGTCCGCGCTCAACGAGTCGGTCGCCTCCCCCACCGGCCTCGTCGCACGCGTCGACGCGGACGGCGTCCTCACCGGCGTCTCGTCCCGCGACGACATCCACGAGCACGCGAACCGGGCCCACGGGGAGGTGCCGGCCGCATGACCATCGACTGGTCGTGGATATCCGACCACACCGACGACCTCACCGCCCTGACCGTCTCGCACCTCCAGGCGGCCCTTGCGGCAGTCCTGTCCGGCCTGCTGATCTCGCTTCCGCTGGCCGTCGTGGCCCACCGGATCCGGCCCTTGCGCGGCTTGCTGCTCGGCATGTCGAACGTCCTGTTCACCATCCCCTCGATCGCGGTCTTCGTGCTGCTGCTCCCGGTCAGCGGCCTCACTCGCACCACCACCGTCACCGGCCTGACGATCTACACCCTGGTCGTGCTGCTCCGGAACACGGTCGAGGGCCTGGACTCGGTCCCGACCAGGACCAAGGAGGCGGCGCAGGCGATGGGCACCCGCCCGCTGCGCACCCTCCTCACGGTCGAACTCCCGCTGGCCCTGCCCGTGATCATGGCAGGCGTCCGCATCGCCACCGTCATGTCGATCTCCCTGGTCTCGGTCGCCACCTACATCGGCGACGGCGGCCTCGGCCAGCTCTTCACCGACGGCTTCCAGCGCAACTTCCCGACCCCCGTGATCGCGGGCGTGGTCCTCACACTGCTGCTCGCGGTGGTCGCGGACGCGCTGCTGGTCGCCGTCCAGTACGTACTCACCCCGTGGACGAGGCGGCGAGCCTGAGATGTACGAACTCTTCACGAACCTCGGCTCCTGGCTGACCAGCGGCGAGCAGTGGTCCGGTCCGGACGGCATCGCCCACCGCCTGGCCGAGCACCTCCAGTACTCGCTGCTGGCCACCCTCGTCGCCGCCGCGATCGGCCTCCCGCTGGGCCTGCTCATCGGCCACACCGGCCGGGGCGCCTTCCTCGCCATCAACCTGGCGTCCTTCGGCCGCGCCCTGCCCACCGTCGGCCTGGTCGTGCTGGTCTTCCTGGCCAGCGGCCTGTCCATGTGGCCGGTCTACGTCGCGCTGGTCGCCCTCGCGGTCCCGGCGATCGTCACCAACACCTACGCCGGCATGACGGCGGTGGACCCGGACGTCCGCGACGCGGCCCGCGGCCAGGGCATGCGCGGCCACCAGGTGCTGCTCCAGGTCGAACTGCCGCTGGCCCTGCCCCTGATCATGACCGGCCTGCGCCTGGCCCTCATCCAGGTCGTGGCCACGGCGACGATCGCCGCGTACGTCTCCTTCGGCGGCCTCGGCCGGTACGTCTTCGACGGCCTCGCCCAGCGCGACCTCGTGCAGGTGCTCGGCGGCGCCGTGCTGGTCGCCGTGGTCGCCGTCGCCCTCGACCTCGCCCTGTCCGCCCTCCAGCGCGCCCTCTTCCGCCACCGCACCGCGTAGGGAACCCCTGACATGAACCGTCGTAAGCTCCTCGGCGGCCTGTTCGCCGCAGGCTCCGTCACCGCCCTCTCCGCCTGTTCCAGCGGCATCACCAGCCTCGACAGCCAAGGCACGACGACCTCGGGCGGCGGCTCCAGCAAGGGCGGCCTCACCATCGGCACGGCCAACTTCACCGAGAACCAGGTGCTCGGGTACCTGTACGCGGCGGTGCTCACCGCGGCCGGCGTCCGGGTCACCGTGCGCCCCAACCTGGGCACCCGCGAGATCCTCATCCCCGCCCTGCGCGGCGGGGACATCGACCTGCTGCCCGAGTACCAGGGCGCCCTCCTGCACTACGTCGACCCCAAGGCCACGGCGACGGAGGAGGGCGCGATGCAGAACGCCCTCACCATGGCCCTCCCGGCCGGCCTCCAGGTGCTGCCGTACGGCATGGCGGAGGACTCCGACGCCTTCGCGGTGACCCGGGAGACGGCCGAGAAGTACGGCCTGGCCTCGCTGGCCGACCTGAAGAAGCAGAACGGCAAGCTGGTCATCGGCGCGGCACCAGAGGTGAAGAAGCGACAGGTCGGGGCCGTCGGCCTCAAGGACGTCTACGGCGTCGAGTTCAAGGAGTTCAAGTCGCTCGACTCCTCCGGACCGCTCGTCAAGGGCGCCCTGAAGAAGGGCGACGTCGACGTGGCCAACCTCTTCACCACCGACACCGACATCCAGGAGAACGGCTGGGTGGTCCTGACCGACCCCAGGAACCTGATACCCGGCCAGCACGTCGTCCCCCTCATCGCCGACCGCAAGGCCGACGCCACGGTCCGCAAGGCGCTCGCCGAACTCGGCAACGTCCTGACCACGGCGGACCTCACCGAGCTCAACCGCCTGGTCGACAAGGACAAGAAGGACCCCCAGGACGTGGCCGACGACTACGCCGCGCGCAAGGGCCTGGCGGCCACCGGCTGACCCCGCCGACGACAGGGGGGCTATCCCCAGTGCGGCCGGCGGCCGCGCTCCCTACCGTGAAGCGCATGAGCGGAATGGACGCGCGGGACACCGAGCTGAAGAAGGAACTCGACGCCACCCTGCAGGCCCGCAGGGAACTGGGCGAGGAGTACGACTCCGCGCTGGTCGACTCGTTCCTGGAGAAGGTCGAGCAGCGCATCGACGGGGCCGTGGACCGCCGGGTGCGGCGCCACCTGGCCGAGCAGCAGATGGTGGTGGCGCGGGACTCGCGGTCACCGAGGCCGACCGACTCCTGGGGCGAGCGCTTCGGCTTCGGCATCGTCTCGCTGGTGCTGGCGGTGCCGCTGTCGGCGATCGGCGGCGGCGTGGCCAACCTGCCCGGTCTGCTGGTCGCCTGGGCCGGCATCGTCGGCGTCAACGTCTTCCAGGCGAGCCGCGTGAACCCGGGGCTGTTCGGCGGGCGCCGCACGTCCGGGCAGGACGGCGACTGGGAGGACTGACCTCCGGGGAAGAGTGTGCGCGGGGACCGCCGCACCCCCGTTGCCGGGGGGCGGGACGACGGCGGTCCCCGCGAAGGACGCGGGCCGGTCAGGGCCGGGCTTGCGCGTCCGTGGCGTCCATGGAGGTCCGGGAGCCGCTCCGGAGGTTCCCTGGCGCCGTACGGGCCGGCCTGGGCGGGGAGCCGCTCCCGCCCTGCCGACACCCACCAATGTGCCGGATCCGTGTTAAGCCGGTGCTGCGCGCACGTGACGCGCTCGTACCACTTCCGAGAAGTCCACAAACGCGCACGTCACCGCGAGTTCGCCGCCGACATGGCGCGTTGACCGCCGGTTGGCCGCTACTTCGCGCTCCTGGCGAGGAAGGCGAGCAGGTCCTGCCGGCTGATCACACCGGTCGGCTTGCCCTCGACGAGGACGATCGCCGCGTCCGCCGAACCGAGCACGGACATCAGGTCCGCGACCGGCTCGCCGGAGCCGACCTGGGGCAGCGGCGACGACATGTGCTTCTCCAACGGGTCGTCGAGCGAGGCGCTCTTGGTGAACAGCGCGTCCAGCAGCTCCCGTTCCACGACCGAGCCCACGACCTCGGCGGCCATCACGTCCGGGTGCCCGGCGCCCGGCTTGACGATCGGCATCTGCGAGACGCCGTACTCGCGCAGCACGTCGATGGCCTCACCGACCGTCTCGTCCGGGTGCATGTGGACGAGGGTGGGGATGGCGTCGCCCTCCTTGTCGTTCAGCACGTCGCCGACGCGGGCGCTGGGGCCGGCGTCCTCCAGGAAGCCGTAGTCGGCCATCCACTCGTCGTTGAAGATCTTGCTGAGGTAGCCGCGGCCGCTGTCCGGGAGCAGCACGACCACCACGTCGTCCTCGCCGAGCCGCTCGGCCACCCGCAGCGCCGCGACGACGGCCATGCCGCAGGATCCGCCCACCAGCAGGCCCTCCTCCTTGGCCAGGCGCCGGGTCATCTGGAAGGAGTCCTTGTCGGACACGGCGACGATCTCGTCGGCGACGGTCCGGTCGTACGCCGTCGGCCAGAAGTCCTCACCGACGCCCTCGACGAGGTACGGCCGCCCGGACCCGCCCGAGTACACCGAGCCCTCGGGGTCGGCGCCGACGACCTTGACCGCGCCGTCGCTGATCTCCTTCAGGTAGCGGCCGGTCCCGGAGATGGTGCCGCCGGTGCCGACGCCGGCCACGAAGTGGGTGATCCGCCCGTCGGTCTGCTCCCACAGCTCGGGGCCGGTCGAGTGGTAGTGCGAGAGCGGGTTGTTGGGGTTGGAGTACTGGTCCGGCTTCCAGGCGTTCGGCGTCTCACGCACCAGCCGGTCGGAGACGTTGTAGTACGAGTCGGGGTGCTCGGGGTCGACGGCCGTCGGGCAGACGACGACCTCGGCGCCGTACGCCCGCAGCACGTTGATCTTGTCCGTGGACACCTTGTCCGGGCACACGAAGATGCACTGGTACCCCTTCTGCTGCGCCACGATCGCCAGCCCCACCCCGGTGTTGCCGCTGGTCGGCTCGACGATCGTGCCGCCGGGCTTGAGCGCGCCGCTCTCCTCGGCCGCCTCGATCATGCGCAGCGCGATGCGGTCCTTCACGGAACCGCCGGGGTTGAAGTACTCGACCTTGGCCAGGACGGTCGCCCTGATGCCCTTGGTCACGTTGTTGAGCCTCACCAGCGGGGTGTTGCCGACGAGACTGATCATCGAGTCGTGGAACTGCACCGTTGTCTCCGGATGCCGCAGAAGTAGTGGTCTGGGTGATGCGGCCAGCCTATGGCCTGCCCGGCGGATCGGGCCTCAGGACAACCAAAGGCGGTGATCACCTCGACGCCCGTCACCGGCGTTCACTCGTCGTTGAGATTGGCGGGGGCTCGCTTCGGGGCAAGGAGTGGATGTACGGGTGCGAGGAGGTGGCGTCGAGGGATGACCAGGATGTCGAGGGCGAGGGTGGCCCGGCGCATCGCAGCCGGTGCGGCATACGGCGGTGGAGGCATCGGCCTGGCCGGTGCGGCGGTCGTCGGCCTGGTGCTGGCAGAGGTGCAGCTGGCCCGGCGCCAGGTGGGCAACGGCTCCACGCCGTACGTGCCGAACGCGGAGGGGCGGTACGGACGGACGTACGACAACCCGGGCGGCCCGCCCCTGCGGCTGACCATACTGGGCGACTCCACAGCCGCCGGCCAGGGCGTCCACCGGGCCGGACAGACCCCGGGCGCGCTGCTCGCCTCGGGCCTCGCGGCGGTCGCCGAACGCCCGGTCGACCTGCGCAACGTCGCCCTGCCCGGCGCGATGTCCGACGATCTGGACCGCCAGGTGACGCTGACCCTCGCGGACCAGAACCGGATCCCCGACATCTGCGTGATCATGGTCGGCGCGAACGACGTCACCAACCGCATCCCGGCCACCCGCTCGGTGCGCCACCTCGCGTCGGCGGTACGGCGACTGCGCACGGCCGGCGCCGAGGTGGTCGTCGGCACCTGTCCCGACCTCGGCACGATCGAGCCGGTGCAGCAGCCGCTGCGCTGGCTGGCCAGACGCGCCTCCCGCCAGTTGGCGGCCGCCCAGACGATCGGAGTCGTCGAGCAGGGCGGCCGCACCGTGTCGCTGGGCGACCTGCTGGGCCCCGAGTTCGCCGCGAACCCGCGCGAGCTGTTCGGCCCCGACAACTACCACCCCTCCGCCGAGGGCTACGCGACCGCCGCGATGGCGGTGCTGCCCACGCTCTGTGCGGCGCTCGGCCTGTGGCCGGAGGAGGAGCGCCCGGACGTCTCGCGCCGCGAGGGCTTCCTCCCCGTCGCCCGAGCCGCCGCCGAGGCGGCCTCCGAGGCGGGCACGGAGGTCACGGCAGCCCTGCCGACGGGGCCCCGGGGACCGTGGGCCCTGCTGAAGCGCCGCCGCCGGCGCCGGGTGCAGGAACCGGAGACGGCCGCGACGGAACCGACGAGCCACACGTCGCAGCCCTGACCGCGCCGGACGCGGCCCGCCGCCGGGGCCGCGTCCCGGTCCGCATCCCCTTCCGTACACGCAGCGTTCACCACAGGAGTCGCCTGATGTAACCCCAGCACTTCCGGACGCGGCGAAGGTGACGTCTTCACTCCCCCCACATCCCTTCACTGTCATGCGTCTGTCAGGAGCACCACGCCGCGATGGAAAAGCCGCTTCCGAGACCCGCCGGCTCCCAGAGCCGGAGCCGGGATCCCTGGTGGGACAACACCCGCTTCGTCTCCGCCGCCCTGATCGTGGTCCTGCACACCATCGGCAGCATCATGAGCCGCCATGACTCGCTGCACGCCTTCAACGTCGCGACCTGGGCCTTCCGCGTCCCGATGTTCGTCGTGCTGGCGGGCGTCTTCAGCGGCGCGGGCCCGCTCGGCTCGCGCCATCTGCGCACGCTCCTGCGCAACATCGCGATACCCGCCCTGCTGTGCAGCCTGCTGTTCTCCCTGGAGATGTACGCGCTCGGCAGCCCCTTCAAGCTGCACATCGCCCAGCTGCCGTGGACGCTGTGGTTCCTGATGTCGCTCTTCTTCTGGCGGCTGCTCCTGCCGCTGGTCGTCCAGCTGCGCCACCCGCTGCTGATCACCACGATCGTGTCGCTGAGCGTGGGGTACCTGGAGGAGTTCGGCCTGATGTACTCGGCCAGCCGGACCCTCGTGTACCTGCCGCTGTTCTACATCGGCTGGCGGCTGGGCCAGGGGGCGCTGCGGGAGTGGTTCGAGAGCCGCTGGAGCCTGCCGATGGCCGTCGCGGGAATCCTCGCCTGGGGCGTGGTGTCCTGGCTGTGGCACGCCGACGTCAAGGGGAACTGGACGTCGATGCGCCACCCGTACGTCGCCGACACCCGGCTCGGCCTCGAAGGCGCCTGGCTGATCCGGCTGGCCGTCCTGGCCACTGCCGTGGGCCTCGCCCTGTGCCTGCTGCGCGTCACGCCGAGGAAGCGGCTCCCGATGATCTCCGCGCTCGGCGCCGGCGGCTTCACCATCTACCTGCTGCATCCGCTGGTCATCCTGCCGGTGCGGGAGATGGGCTGGATCCAGCGCGCCGACACCCGCCTGGAACTGCTCGGCCTGATGCTGGCCGGCGTGTTGCTCGCGGCCCTGCTCGGCTCCGCGTTCGTACGGCGGCTGGCTCAGCCGCTGACCCGGCCGCCGGTGAACTGGCTCTTCGCCCGGCGGCCCGCCCAGCAGACGACGACGGACTCGTCCGATACGCTAAGCAAGCGCTTGGAAAAGAGGTCCGCGTCACACGAGGATGCCGGTGACCGGCAGCCTACGTACGGGTAACTTCCCCCGTACACCCTTCCCACGCCGTCTGGAGCCGTGATGCCCGAAGCCGTGATCGTCTCTGCCGCCCGCTCCCCCATCGGCCGCGCCTTCAAGGGCTCTTTGAAGGACCTGCGCCCCGACGACCTCACCGCCACGATCATCCAGGCCGCCCTCGCCAAGGTCCCCGAGCTGGACCCGAAGGACATCGACGACCTGATGCTCGGCTGCGGCCTGCCCGGCGGCGAGCAGGGCAACAACCTCGGCCGGATCGTCGCCGTGCAGATGGGCATGGACCATCTGCCCGGCTGCACGATCACCCGCTACTGCTCCTCGTCGCTGCAGACCTCCCGCATGGCCCTGCACGCCATCAAGGCCGGCGAGGGCGACGTCTTCATCTCGGCCGGCGTCGAGACCGTCTCCCGCTTCACCAAGGGCAACTCCGACAGCCTGCCCGACACGCGCAACCCGATCTTCGCCGAAGCCGAGGCCCGCACCGCCGCGGTCGCCGAGAGCGAGGGCTCGACCTGGCACGACCCGCGCGAGGACGGCCTCGTCCCCGACCCGTACATCGCGATGGGCCAGACCGCCGAGAACCTCGCCCGGCAGTGGGGCGTGACCCGCCAGGACATGGACGAGTTCGGCGTCCGCTCGCAGAACCTCGCCGAGGAAGCGATCAAGAACGGCTTCTGGGAGCGCGAGATCACCCCGGTGACACTCCCCGACGGCACGGTCGTCGGCAAGGACGACGGCCCGCGCGCCGGCGTCAGCATGGAGGGCGTCGCGGGCCTGAAGCCGGTCTTCCGCCCCGACGGCATGATCACCGCCGGCAACTGCTGCCCGCTCAACGACGGTGCCGCGGCCCTGATCATCATGTCGGACACCAAGGCCCGCGAGCTCGGCCTGACCCCGCTCGCCCGGATCGTCTCCACCGGCGTCTCGGGCCTGTCGCCCGAGATCATGGGCTACGGCCCCGTGGCGGCGTCCCAGCAGGCCCTGTCCCGCGCCGGGCTGACGATCGGCGACATCGACCTGGTCGAGATCAACGAGGCGTTCGCCGCCCAGGTGATCCCGTCCTACCGCGACCTGGGCATCCCGCTGGAGAAGCTGAACGTCAACGGCGGCGCCATCGCCGTCGGCCACCCCTTCGGCATGACCGGCGCCCGGATCACCGGCACGCTCATCAACTCCCTGCAGTGGCACGACAAGCAGTTCGGCCTGGAGACGATGTGCGTCGGCGGCGGCCAGGGCATGGCGATGGTCATCGAGCGCCTCAGCTGATTTCCGTGACCCCTGCGTGACGGGCACACCACCAGGCGTCACGCATCGGCCCGGAACCCCGCAACAACCGGGGTTCTGGGCCGTTTTGTGATCCAATCTCCCCCAGGATGTGACCTATCTCCCTCGCCACAGAGATCTCCGCAGGTCAGAGCAGTTCCACACTGAACATCTGACCCAAAGACCTGTCCGTTTCGTGACGTTACGCACTGACAGCTGGTTAGTTCACCCATCAAGCTGATGTAGGAAGTCGGGGGTCGACCTTGAACCGGGAGTACGTCAGTGAGCGCCATGCCGATCGCCCTGCTGGTCACCACGGTCGCCACAGGCGCCGTGGGCGTAGCCGTCCTGCGCACCCTGATGCAGTTGCGCCGCCAGATCGCGGCCCTGCACCACGAGCTCGCCGCGGGCCGCAACCCCGCCCATGCGCTGGTGCCAGCGGCCCGCACCGCGGCCGACGCCGAGGAGATACGGGCCGCCGTGGCCGAGGCGCTGGCCGAGGAACGGGAGCGGGAGCTGGCCGAGGCGCGCGCCTTCTGGGCCGCCCAGGAGGCCCGTGACGTGTCCGACGCGCCCTCGCTGCTGGGCCTGACCGAGAACGACCTGTTCGTCCCCCGGCAGGCCGATTTCGCGGGCCTGGAGCCGCTGGAGCCGGTGTCCGAGCCCGGCCCGGAGCCGGAAGAGTTCGCCGGCGACTCGCCCGAACTGGCCGCCGCCCGCCGCCGCCACCCCTCCCACCCGGACTTCACACCGGCCCCGTCACCGGTCGTCAACGACCACGAACGCACGGTGTCCATCCTGGAGGAACTGGCCTCGACCCACGTCGAACTGACCGACGTCCGCCCCGGCCCCCTGGGCACCCTCGACGTCTACGTCTTCGCCGACGGTACGACCCTCTGCATGACCCCCGGCCACCGCGAGACCGCCGAGCGGCTCGCCGCCGCCCTGCGCTCCGGCGAGACCCCGACCCTCCTCGGCGGCTCGGGCATCTCGGGCGCGTACACGCTGACGTTCACGTGCGGTGAGGAGACGGTGTACATCCTGGCGGACAGGGTCATCGCGTCGCTCTAGGCGGAAGGGTGATCTCGCTCCGGGCGGACGGTGACCCGGCTCCCGGACGGACGATGCCGCGAGGGCGGCCTGCTTCGGCCGGCGGGTCACACCCCGGCCCGTTTCTGAGCCTCCCCCACCACCCGTACGGCCTCCTCGACCTCGGCCTCGGTCGTCAGTACGACGGCCAGATCCCGCCCCGCGACACTGATCTGGTCCGCCGCCGCGAACATCCCCGCGTCCGGCATCTCACGAGGCTCCCTGCCCGGCTCCTCCACCGACTGCGTCCACCGGGCCAGCTCCCTGGCCAGCGCCAACGCCTCCGCCGAGGCTCCCCGCTGCAACCGGCTCTGCGGTGCCGCCCTCAACCGATCGGCAAATTGATCAATCGCACTGATCAGACGCGTCGTATCCACCACGGCGGCAGGCTACCCGCACTGTTGCCAACAGACGAACGCTCAGGCACGGTGACCTGAAGGACCGGCTTACACCCGATTGCATCCGGAGGCGCCGATGTCCCAAGTCTTCTCCGAGGAGACCCACCGCAATCTGCTCGCCCGTATCCCCCATTGCACCGGTCGTGAAGTCGCCGACTGGCTGCGGACCGTAGAAGAAGGCCCCGCCCTCCGCTTCGAGGACAAGGTCAGCTGGCTGCGTCACGAATACGACCTCGCGTACGGCCACGCCAAAGCGATCATCCACGAGTACGACCTGAGGAGGGCCGCGCGCAAACTGCTCTGAGCGCGCCCGACGACGAGAACAGCGAAAGGGCCCCGGGAGAACCCGGGGCCCCTTCACGCATCGTCACGCGTCGGCGTCAGCCGCTGTGCCGCTCAGTCGTCGCCGCTGAAGATGGCGACCAGGCGCAGCATCTCGACGTAGATCCACACGAGCGTCATGGTCAGGCCGAACGCGGCCAGCCAGGACTCCTCGCGCGGCGCGCCGTAGGCGATGCCGTCCTGGATCTGCTTGAAGTCGAGCGTCAGGAAGAACGCGCCGAGCACGATCGCGATGATGCCGACGATCGCACCGAGCGGGCCCATGCTGCGCAGACCGCCGTTCTCGGCGACGCCGAAGACGACCAGCAGCAGGTTGACCGCAGTGACCAGGATGAAGGCGATGGCGATCGCCATACCGATCCGGGCGTAGCGGGCCGTGACACGGATCCAGCCGGCCTTGTAGATGAGCAGCGTGGCGCCGGCGACCGCCATCGTGCCGAGCACCGCCTGGAAGGGCGCGCCGGACCACCGGGCGTTGAACATCTCGCTGAAGACGCCGAGGAAGACACCCTCGAACGCGGCGTAGGACAGGATCAGCGCGGGCGAGGCCTTGCGCTTGAACGACTGGACCATCGCCAGGACGAAGGCGATGAGCGCGGCACCGATCGCCAGGCCGTAACTGCTGGACGACACCGGCAGCAGCGCCCAGGCGAGGACGGCACCGACGACGACCGTGCCGAGCGTCATCGCCGAACGCATGACGACGTCGTCCATCGTCATCCGGCCGGTGCCGGCGGGGGCCTGCGGCGGCGCGCCGTACTGGAGGTCCTGCTGCGCGTAAGGGTTCTGGGCGTAAGGGTTGCCGGCGCCGGGCTGGGCGTACGGGTTGCCCTGGGTGCCTACAGCTGCGCCCCCGGCCTGCGGCGCGGTGTTGAAGCCCGCGTAGCCGTTGTCGCGGCTGAACCCCCGTCGCGAGAAGACCGGGTTGCTGCTCCTCATTTCACTCCTCCATGGCCACCCTGCGTAGCCTTGGCTCAAGAGTAATAGACAGGCAAAGGAATGACCCTAGTGCTTGGGGAGGATCTTTCCCCCCTCGTGCTGCGCAACACGCTAGCCGGGTGCGTGATTCCCGCCAGCGGAGGGCTTCGTTCCTGACGAACTCGGTACATGGCCGGAACCGGCCGGTGATCAACCCGGACGGCCGGTGCGCAAGGTCACTGGAACGGGAGACCCGTGTACGCCTGGGCGAGGTCGGTCTCCGCGGACCGCGAGGAGGCGATCCGTTCCAGCCGGGCCAGCTGGAGCCGGTCCTCGAAGGGCGTGGCGCCGGGGGCCCGGTGCAGGAGCGTCGTCATGTCGTACGAGAACCGCTCGGCCTGCCAGACGCGGCGCAGGCAGGTCTCCGAGTAGGCGTCGAGAAGGCGGGCGGAACCCGTCTCGCGCCGGTGCACGAGGGCCCGCGCGAAGGTGACCACGTCGCCGACGGCGAGATTGAGGCCCTTGGCGCCGGTCGGCGGCACGATGTGCGCGGCGTCACCGGCGAGGAAGAGCCGTCCGTGCCGCATCGGCTCGTGCACGAAGGACCGCATCGGCGTCACCGACTTCTGGGTGATGGGGCCGCGCCGCAGCCGCCAGCCGTCGGCGGTCTCGAAGCGGCGTTCCAGCTCCGCCCAGATCTCCTCGTCGTCCCACTCCCCGGCGTCCGTGCCGTCCGGCACCTGGAGGTAGAGGCGCGACACCGACGGCGACCGCATGGACAGCAGGGCGAAGCCGCGGTCGTGCCGGGCGTAGACCAGTTCGTCGTGCGAGGGCGGTACGTCGGCGAGGATGCCGAGCCACCCGAACGGGTACGTCCGCTCGAACGCACGGGAGAGTGACGCCGGTACCGCCTTTCGGGCGACGCCCCAGTAGCCGTCGCAGCCGACGACGTAGTCGCACTGCAGTACGTCCTCGCGGCGGCTCCCGTCCCCGTCGGCTCCTCGTGCCGGAAGCGCACGCGGGGCCGCTCACTCTCCGCGTCCTCGACCGCGAGCGCCTCCGCCTCGAAGAGCAGCGGACCGCCCTCCTTCAACTGAAGGGCGATGAGGTCCTTGCACACCTCGGTCTGCGCGTACACCATCACGGAGCGGCCGCCGGTGAGGGCGGGGAAGTCCACGCGGTGGCGGCGTCGGTCGAAGCGGAGTTCGACGCCGTCGTGCCGCAGCCCTTCCCGGTCCATGCGCTCCCCGGCCCCGGCCGCGCGCAGGACGTCCACCGTCCCCTGCTCCAGGATCCCGGCCCGCTGCCGCCGTTCGACGTAGGCCCGGTCGCGGCTCTCCAGGACGACCGAGTCGATGCCGGCGTTGTACAGCAGCCGCGCGAGCAGCAGGCCGGCGGGGCCGGCGCCGATGATGCCGACGGTGGTACGCATCGGGCGTCCCTTCGGTGGACGTGCTTACTGGTTGCGGTCCGGGCGTTCACTGAGTGAACTTTCCTTCACTTTGGCCGGTCTGCGTAGGCAGTCCGTCCGTGTCACTGGCCGCGCATGCGAGTTCCGCACACGGGACGAGCCCCCACCACCTTTCGGTGGCGGGGGCTCGCATCTCTGCCTCACTTACTCACTCACCCTCCCCCGAGTCGGAGCCGCCCGTGTCGCCGCCGCCGTCGGAGCCGCCCATGTCGTCCGCACCGCCGTCGTCGGAGCCGCCCATGTCGACCGCGCCGTCATCGGAGCCGGTGTCGCTGCCGTCGTCGATACCGGTGTCGCTGCCGTCATCCGTGCCGGTGTCGCTGCCGTCGTCCGTGCCGGTGTCAGTGCCGTCATCCGTGCCGGTGTCGCTGCCGTCATCCGTGCCGGTGTCGCTGCCGTCATCCGTGCCGGTGTCGCTGCCGTCATCCGTACCGGTGTCAGTGCCGTCATCCGTACCGGTGTCGCTGCCGTCGTCCGTACCGGTGTCGCTGCCGTCGTCCGTACCCGTGTCGCTGCCGTCATCGGTACCGGTGTCAGTGCCGTCATCCGTGCCGTCGTCGGTACCGGCGTCGCTGCCGTCATCCGTACCGGCGTCAGTGTCGTCATCCGTACCGGCGTCGCTGCCGTCGTCCGGATGCTTGTCGTCATGCTTGCCGTCGTCCGGATGCTTGTCGTCATGCTTGCCGTCGTCCGGATGCTTGTCGTCATGCTTGCCCTCGTCCGGATGCTTGTCGTCATGCTTGCCCTCGTCCGGATGCTTCGGATGGTCCGGGCGTTCCGGCCAGTCATGCTTGCCCGGCTTCCAGATGTCGTGATTCTCGACATCCCAGTACTTGTAGCTGACGCGGTGACTCTCCCAGTAGTAGTAGTCGTTCCGCGACTCCCAGCAGTAATACCGCTTAGGGCCCTTCCATATGTAATAGACCTCGAAGTGCTCGTCCCAATAGAACTTGTGGTTGTACTTGCCCCAGCAGTACCACTGCTTGTGCTTGTTGTCCCACGAGCGCTTGCTCTTCTTCTTCCAGCAGTACTTCTTCCCCTTTCCCTTACCCTTGCTCTTGCCCTTCTTCTTGTGCTTGTCCTTGTGATCGCCGTCGACCAGGGTCGTGGCCGAGGTCTCCTGCATCGGAGCGGCCGACGCAGCCGCGGTCGGCAGGAGGACGCCTCCGGCGACTGCCACGGCGGACGCCACCGTGGTGCCGATAATCGTCCGGCGCTTGCGAATGACGTTTTCGCGGGTGCTGATGTTCCGAGCCATTTCTCTACTCCTAAGAAGTGTGGAATTTCAGTTCCGTGATTTTCCTGGCCGGTGCCTCGTTTTTCTTCGGTGATCCCGGTGAGGCCCGCACTTCAAGTAGGCCGGAACAGCGCGAGCAGGTCACGTTCCGGGAACTCGGGACTTGACGGGCCGCGCAAAGGAGGGGTATACGCGGGAGCGACACCGACTGCCATGCCGCCGTGGGACCACGTCGGCCGCCGGCCGTCCGGCGACACCGGAGACGAACGGACCCCCGGCTCCCCAGCAGAGGGGACGGGGGTCGGCCAGACGGGGTGGTGCCCGGAACCGGACTTGAACCGGTACGCCCGCGAGGGGCAGCGAGGTTTAAGCTCGCCGTGTCTGCATTCCACCATCCGGGCAGGCCATGGGTTCCGCGTCGAGGTCCCGAGCCTATCGGGACGCGTCCCCCGAACAGCGGAAGGACGGCCCCATGTTGTCTTATTTTATTGACGCCTGAGGGTGCATCAGCACTCGGAACAAGCCGTCCGCACTTGGCCGACAGCCTTGCGTGCGACTGTCGGCCGCGCATGCGGAATGACGGAATTTCACCGCCCGAACGAGGGGGCTCCACCCGTTCTCGACAGATGGTCCGCACGACGGACCCCGTAGGGCCCGCCCGTCATCCCCAGGTATGACGCGGGCACCCGCAGTGCGACTGGAGACTGCCCCAGGAACCGGAACAACGGCTGACTACACGGCGCCGATCGGCCGAGACGATGGAGCACGTCCCGAGAACCACCCCCGTCGTCCCTACAGGAGCGCCACCCCGTGACCACCACACCCGTCGCCGGCCGGACCACCGCCGTGGCCGCGCGCGCCACGGATCTGTCGAAGATCTACGGACAGGGCGAGACCCAGGTGGTCGCCCTGGACCGGGTCTCCGTCGAGTTCCGGCAGGCCGAGTTCACCGCGATCATGGGCCCCTCCGGCTCCGGCAAGTCCACCCTGATGCACTGCGTCGCCGGCCTGGACACCTTCTCCTCCGGTTCGGTGCGCATCGGCGACACCGAGCTGGGCTCGCTGAAGGACAAGCAGCTCACCAGGTTGCGCCGCGACAAGATCGGCTTCATCTTCCAGGCGTTCAACCTGCTGCCGACGCTGACCGCCCTGGAGAACATCACCCTCCCGATGGACATCGCGGGCCGCAAGGCCGACAAGCAGTGGGTGGATTCGGTCATCCGGATGGTCGGCCTCGCCGACCGGCTCGGCCACCGCCCCGCCCAGCTCTCCGGCGGCCAGCAGCAGCGCGTCGCCGTGGCCCGCGCGCTGGCCTCCAAGCCCGAGATCATCTTCGGCGACGAGCCGACCGGAAACCTCGACTCGCGCTCCGGCGCCGAGGTGCTGGGCTTCCTGCGCAACTCCGTACGGGAGTTGGGGCAGACCGTGGTGATGGTGACCCACGACCCGGTGGCCGCGGCCTACGCGGACCGCGTGGTGTTCCTGGCGGACGGCCGGATCGTCGACGAGATGTACGGCCCGACCGCGGACAACGTGCTCGACTTCATGAAGCAGTTCGACGCGAAGGGCCGCACCAGCTGATGTTCCGCACCGCCCTGCGCAACGTACTCGCGCACAAGGCCCGGCTGCTGATGACCGTGCTCGCCGTGATGCTCGGCGTCGCGTTCGTCTCCGGCACCCTGGTCTTCGCCGACACCCTCTCCAACGCCTTCCGCAACCAGTCGGCGAAGAGCTACGACGACGTCGCCGTCTCGGTCACCTCCTACGCCGACCCGGACGATCCGAAGGAGGAGCCCGGTCTCACCGGGAAGACCCTCGACAAGATCTCCGCGGTGGACGGCGTCGCCGCCACCTACGGCCGCGTCGACGGCTTCGCCGGGGTCGCCGACCCCGACGGGAAGCTGATCGGCGTCGGCTGGTCCAACAAGGGCTCCAACTTCGCCCCCGGCAAGGACGGCAAGGACCCCGCCTACACGTTCACCGACGGCACCGGCCCGCTGAAGGACGATCAGATCGCCCTGGACGAGGAGTCCGCGGCCAAGGGCGAGTACCGGGTCGGCGACCGGGTCCGGGTCGCGACCAACGGGCCGGTGAAGGAGTTCACCCTCAGCGGCGTCTTCACCACCGAGGACGGCGCCGTCAACGCCGGCGGCAGCCTCGTCCTCTTCGACACCCCGGTCGCCCAGAAGCAGTACCTCAAGCCGGGCTACTTCGAAAGCGCCACCGTCACCGCCGCCTCCGGCGCGGACGACGCGAAGATCCTGGACGCGGTCAAGCCGCTGCTGCCGAAGTCCGCGGAGGCCCAGACGGGCAAGGCGCTCGCGGACGAGCAGGCCAAGCAGATCGAGCAGGGCCTGGGCAACCTCAAGCAGGTCCTGCTCGGCTTCGCGGGCATCGCGCTGTTCGTCGGCATCTTCCTGATCTCCAACACCTTCACCATGCTGGTCGCCCAGCGCACCAAGGAGATCGCCCTGATGCGGGCCGTCGGTGCGTCGCGCAAGCAGATCACCCGCTCGGTGCTCGCCGAGGCCGCGGTGGTGGGCCTGGTCGCCTCGGTGATCGGCTTCGTCCTCGGCGTCGGTCTCGCGGTCGGACTGCGCTCCGGCATGGCCGCGTTCGAGATGAAGATCCCGGACGGCCCGCTGGTCCTGTCCGCCACCCCGGTACTCGCCGCGGTCGGCGTCGGTGTGCTGATCACGATGTTCGCCGCCTGGCTGCCCGGCCGCCGGGCCGCGAAGATCCCGCCGGTGGCCGCCATGAACAGCGTCCACGCGGCGGCGACCACCAAGTCGCTGGTGGTACGCAACTCCATCGGCGCGGCCATCACCGCCATCGGCGCGGCCGGCATCGTGGCGGGTGCCTCGACCGGCGGCGACGACGGCCGGATGTACATCGGGGCGGGCGCGTTCTTCGCGCTGATCGGCGTGATCATTCTGATCCCGCTGCTGTCCCGGCCGGTGATCGCGCTGGTCCGTCCGCTGCTCGTCGGCCCGTTCGGGGTGGCCGGCAAGCTGGCCGGCCAGAACGCGGTCCGCAACCCGCGCCGTACCGGAGCCACCGCCTCGGCACTGGCCATCGGACTGACGCTGGTGACCGGCCTGTCGGTGCTCGGCATCACGGTCGGCACGGCCATCGACAAGATGACCACGGACAACATCAAGGCCGACTACATGGTCTCGATGGCGAACGGCGGGGATCTCGACCAGTCCGCGCTGACCGCGCTGGAGAAGGCCAAGGGCGTGTCGGCCGTCTCCCCGCAGCAGGACGCCTACTTCATGACTGGCAAGGACGACTACGTGTCGGCCTCGGCGGTCACCCCGGGCGACATCGAGAAGGTCCTCGCCGTCGACGTCGTCAGCGGCGACATCGGCTCGCTCGCCCAGGGCCGGATCGCGGTCGCCGACAAGACGGCCAAGAGCAAGGGCTGGAAGCCCGGTGACACCGTCCCCGTCACCTTCGGTGACGACAAGAAGGCCACGCTGACGGTCGGCGCGGTCTACAAGGACAGCGAGTTCCTCTCGCCCGTCCTCGTCGACAGGAAGATCGTCGACGCGCACGAGGTGAATCCGTCCATCCGGCAGATCTTCGTGAAGGTGGACGGCGGCCAGTCCCCGGCGAACGAGAAGGTCCTCATCGACGCGCTGGGCGACAACCCCGCCATCACCGTCATGGACCGGCAGGACATCCGCGACGAGTTCGGCGGCGCCATCAACACCCTGCTGAACATCATGTACGGCCTGCTGGCGATGGCCCTGATCATCGCGGTGCTGGGCGTCGTCAACACCCTCGCGATGTCGGTCTTCGAGCGGCAGCAGGAGATCGGCATGCTGCGGGCGATCGGTCTCGACCGGCGCCGGGTGAAGCGGATGGTCCGGCTGGAGGCCGTGGTCATCTCGGTGTTCGGCGCGGTGGTCGGCATCGGCCTCGGCTCGTTCCTCGGCTGGGCGATCGGCGAGACCATCGCGGAGCAGATCCCGGGCTACGTGCTGGTCATCCCCTGGGACCGGATCGGCATCTTCCTGGTGCTGGCCGGACTGGTGGGCGTGCTGGCCGCGCTGTGGCCGGCCCGCAACGCCGCGAGGCTGAACATGCTGAACGCGATCAAGGCGGAATAGCCGTACGAGCGGATGGGCCCCGTTCCCGGGAGGGAGCGGGGCCCGTCGTGTTGCGGCGGCGCGGCCTCTCAGCCCCAGGTACGGGCGCGCAGCGGCACTCCGGAGGCACCGGACTCGGGGGTCCGGACCGCCAGGACCTGGTTGACGCCGATGCGGTTGCGCTCGAAGGCCAGCGCCGAGGCGGCCATGTACAGCTGCCAGACGCGGGCCCGGCCGGGACTGGTCAGCTTGACCGCCTCGGCCCAGCCGGCCTCCAGGTTGGCGACCCAGCGGCGCAGCGTGAGGGCGTAGTGCTCACGGATCGACTCGACGTCCCGCACCTCGAAGCCGGCGCGCTCCAGCTGGGTGACGGTGGTGCCGACAGGGGCGAGCTCGCCGTCCGGGAAGACGTAGGCGTCGATGAAGTCGTCCGCCTGGTAGGCGGACTCGTCCCGCTGGGGTCGCCGGGCGATCTGGTGGTTGAGCAGCCGCCCGCCCGGCCGCAGCAGGGCGTGCAGGTGCTCGGCGTATTCCAGGTAGCGCTCGGCGCCCACGTGCTCGGCCATCCCGATGGACGAGATCGCGTCGTACGGCCCGTCGGTGACGTCCCGGTAGTCCTGCACCCGGATCTCCACCCGGTCGGTCAGGCCCTCGTCCGCGACGCGTTTACGGGCGTACGCGGCCTGCTCCTGGGACAGCGTGATGCCCACGACGCTCACGCCGTGCTCGCGGGCGGCGTGGATGGCCATGGAGCCCCAGCCGCAGCCGACGTCCAGGAGGCGCTGACCGGAAGTCAGGGCGAGCTTTCGGCAGATGAGTTCGAGTTTGTCGTGCTGGGCGGTCTCCAGGGTGCTGTCCGGGGTGGGCCAGTAGGCGCAGGAGTACACCATGGACGGCCCGAGGACGAGCTCGTAGAAGTCGTTGCCGACGTCGTAGTGGTGGCTGATGGCGCGTTTGTCGCTGCGCCTGGTGTGAAGGTTGCGGCGGGGCCTGCGCACCTCCTCGGGGGGCGGGGCGGGCGGCAGCGCGGGTCCGGCGAGCCGCACCAGACCGCGGACGCCGGCGCGCACCTCGGGGTCGCGCAGGGCCTCGGCGAGGCCACGGGCGTCCTCTCCGCGCTCCCAGATCAGGCCGGCGAGCAGACCGAGGACCGTGTACAGATCGCCCTCGATCTCCAGGTCCCCGGCCACCCAGGCGCGGGCGAGGCCCAGTTCGCCGGGCTTCCACAGCAGCCGGCGCAGGGCGCGCCGGTTGCGTACGACGATGACCGGCGTGTCCGGTGGACCCGCCTGCGAACCGTCCCAGGCGCGGATACGCACCGGGAGCGGAGTTCCCCCCACCTGCTCGAGCAGCCCCTTCAGCCGCGACGCGGCGTCAGCCATGGCGCACACCTCCGTGACGGTGATCCAACACCACGTAAACACCTACGGGCCCCGAACGCAGTCCCCTGTTCGCGTCATGTCTGGGCAAAACCCTCCGCCGGTCCCGCCGGACGGGAACGACGAAGGACCCCCTGCACCACGGATGGCAGGGGGTCCTTCGGGGGTTCAGCCGGGGACGGGCGTCAGGAAGCCTTGGCCTTTTCCTCGGTCTTGGGAGCCGCGGCGACCGGCGCGGGCTTCGCGGCCTCGTAGAACTCCTCGCGCGGGGACTCCAGCGCGCCGAGGGCGACGACCTCGCGCTTGAGGAACATGCCGAGTGTCCAGTCGGCGAAGACGCGGATCTTGCGGTTCCACGTCGGCATCGCCATGCCGTGGTAGCCACGGTGCATGTACCAGGCGAGACGGCCCTTGACCTTGATCTTCATCTTGCCCATGACGATCATGGCCACGCCCTTGTGCAGGCCGAGACCCGCCACGGCGCCCTTGTTGGCGTGGCTGTAGTCCTTCTGCGGGAAGCCCCGCATACCGGAGACCACGTTGTCGCCGAGCACCTTGGCCTGGCGCAGCGCGTGCTGGGCGTTCGGCGGGCACCAGGCGTTCTCCACACCGGCCTTGCGGGCGGCGAGGTCCGGCACCTGGGCGTTGTCGCCCGCGGCCCAGATGTAGTCGGTGCCCTTGACCTGAAGCGAGGGCTCGCAGTCGATGTGACCGCGCGGGCCGAGCGGGAGGCCGTAGCGGGACAGGGCCGGGTTCGGCTTGACACCCGCCGTCCAGACGATGGTGTTGGCGTCGACCTCGAGGCCGTTCTTCAGCACCACGTGGCCGTCGACGCAGGAGTCCATGGACGTCGAGAGGTAGACCTCCACGCCCCGGCTCTCCAGGTGCTCCTTGCCGTACTTGCCGAGCTTGGGCCCGACCTCGGGAAGGATCTTGTCGGCGGCGTCGACGAGGATGAAGCGCATGTCCTCACGGGACACGTTGTTGTAGTACTTGGCCGCGTCCCGGGCCATGTCCTCGACCTCACCGATGGTCTCCGCGCCGGCGAAGCCGCCACCGACGAAGACGAAGGTGAGCGCCTTGCGGCGGATCTCCTCGTCGGTGGTGGAGTCGGCCTTGTCGAGCTGCTCCAGGACGTGGTTGCGCAGACCGATGGCCTCCTCGACGCCCTTCATGCCGATGCCCTGCTCGGCGAGGCCGGGGATCGGGAAGGTGCGGGAGACCGCGCCGAGCGCGACGACCAGGTAGTCGAACGGCAGCTCGTACGCCTCGCCGACCAGCGGCGCGATCGTGGCGACCTTGCGGTCCTGGTCGATGGTGGTGACCCGGCCGGTGAGGACCTCCGCCTTGGGCAGCACGCGTCGCAGCGGGACGACGACGTGGCGCGGGGAGATGTTGCCGGCGGCGGTTTCGGGGAGGAAGGGCTGGTAGGTCATGTACGACCGGGGGTCGACGACCGTGACGGTCGCCTCGCCGTAGCGCATCTTCTTGAGAATGCGCCGAGCTGCGTACAGGCCTACGTACCCACCGCCTACTACGAGGATCCTGGGACGCTCCGTGGTGCTCATGCCATCGAGTATCCACCCACTCCCGAGGGGGAGCTCGTGCGCCCCTTCACAAGCACTTCCGGTGCCTGTGCTACACTCCCCGGCCCACGTGAGCCATCTCATGGTCACGATCGGGAACCGCGGCGCGATACGCCCCGTTGTCAATGCCGCGTGAGCTGCCTCTCTGCCCCTCGGGCCCCCTGCGAGCGGACGGGAGATCCCCGCGCGGGAAGCCTTTACGGCCCTCCATACACGGTCCATCTGAACATGTTCAAGACCCTGTTCACGCCTCGGATGGGTCAACCGACTGCTCTTCGTGCCTCCACCGGGCCGATTTCCTTGTGAAGAACTTCACGAACTTTCCCCGGCGGGTACCTCGAAGGTGTCGGCGACGAGACCGGAAGCCCCCTCCCGCAGCGCTCATACGCCGGTCGACCTGCTCGGCCGACAGCTACCGGGCGGTAGTGCGCCGCTCCCTCACCACCCCGCGAAAGCGCCCCGGACCCACGGCCGCACACCGCGTCACCCGGTCGGCCACACTCCATGCGAAATCGGCTGGAACTACACATAGCGTGCAGACATGATCACCTCACAGAGGGCCCTCATGCGGGCCACTTCGCGCATAATCTCGGTCGGCGCTGCCCTGGGTATCGCCCTCGGTGCGGGGGCGGTGACGGCCGCCTCCGCCGCGGCCGCCACGCCCGTCCACCACGTCGCCACGAAGGCCACGGCCGTCCAGTCGGTCTCGGCCCACCACCGCTACGGCGGCGGCGGCGACGAGGAGTGCAGCGGAGTCATCGTCCTCCTCTGCAACTGACGGTCGGCCCGCACGGGCCGGCACGAACGGCCCCGGTTCCTGTCCAAGAGGAACCGGGGCCGTTCCGCGTCGCCCGCCGCCTAGGCCGACGGCTCGGCCGCCGCGTGGAAGGCGATGCCGTCGAGGATGTCGTGCTCGCTGACGACGACCTCCTCGGCGCCGATCCGCTCCATGATCGACAACAGTACGAGGGCCCCCGCGGCGATCACGTCGACACGCCCGGGGTGCATGGACGCGACGGCGGCGCGCTCGGCGTGGGTGGAGTGCAGCAACCACTCGGTGATCTCGCGGACCCGGTCCCGGCCGATCCGGGAGTGGTGGATGCGGGCGGAGTCGTACTCGGCCAGGTCCAGGGCGATCGCCGCCACCGTGGTGACCGAACCCGCCAGCCCGACCAGCGTCCTGGCCTCGCGCAGCGGCACCGTCTTCTCGGCCAGGTCGAGAGCGGCCTCGATGTCCGCGCGCATCGCCGCGATCTGCTCCTCGGCCGGCGGGTCGGACACCACGCCGTCCCGGACCAGATGACGCTCGGTCATCCGGACACAGCCGACGTCGACCGAGCGGGCCGCGCGGACATGCTCCTCGCCGACGACGAACTCGGTCGAGCCGCCGCCGATGTCCACCACGAGATAGGGCCGGTGCACATCCGCGCGCCCCGTCAGCTCCCTGGTCGCGCCGACGAAGGAGAACTCGGCCTCCTCGTCGCCGGTGACGACCTCGGGCTCGACGCCGAGGATCTCCACCACCCCGCGCACGAACTCGTCCCGGTTCTCGGCGTCCCGGGAGGCGGAGGTGGCGACGAAACGGACCCGCTCGGCGCCGTGCTCCTTGATGACCCCGGCGTACTCACGGCAGGCCGCGAAGGTCCGCTCGAGCGCCTCGGGGGCCAGCCGTCCGGTGCGGTCGACGCCCTGGCCGAGCCGCACGATGGTCATCCGGCGGTCCAGGTCGGCCAGTTCACCGGTCGCCGGATCCACGTCGGCGACCAGGAGCCGGATGGAGTTCGTACCGCAGTCGATGGCGGCCACGCGCGTCACTTGCCGTCCTCCTCGTTCGCCACGGTCACGCACGCGCCCTTGCGCCACCACTCGGGCAGCATCGCCAGGGCCTCGTCGCCGAGCGGGTTGACGCCCGGTCCGGCGGCCAGGCTGTGCGCGACGAGCACGTGCAGGCACTTCACCCGGTCCGGCATGCCGCCCGCGCTCGGGAAGTTCTTCAGCTCCTCGATCTCGTCCCGGCGCCGGACGTAGTCCTCGTGCGCGGCGCGGTACGCGGAGGCCAGTTCCGGGTCGGTCTCCAGCCGGGCCGTCATCTCCTTCATGACGCCCTCGGCCTCCAGCGTGCCGATGGCCGACGAGGCCCGCGGGCACGTCAGGTAGTAGAGCGTCGGGAAGGGTGTGCCGTCGGGCAGCCGGGGGGCCGTCTCCACGACGTCCGGCTGCCCGCACGGGCACCGGTGCGCGATCGCGCGCAGTCCGCGCGGCGGCCGCCCGAGCTGCTGCTTGAAGGCCTCGACGTCGGCGTCGGTGGGCTCGGTGCGCGGGGTGGGCGGCGGGGGCGTTTCCATACCTGTCTCTCTATACGTTCACCGGCCGGAGGCGTCCGGCTAATGGTGGGCGGCGTCGGACTTGTCGACCCCGTCCCAGACGTTCGCGTACCAGGGGCGGTCGGTCGTGCCCTGGTCGGTGCGCGACTGCCGGGCCGCGTCCGGGTCGATCACGACGTAGCCGGTCTCGCCCGGCATCACGTAGTGCAGCCGCTGCCGGATCTGCTGCTCCGCGTACGCGTCGTCCTGCCAGCGTGCCTTGAGGTCGCGCAGTTCCTCGACCCGCGCCTCGGCCCGCTGCTTCTGCTCCCGCAGGTCGGCGATCTCGGCGCGCTGGGCGACGTACTGCCTTATCGGATAGGCGAGCGCGACGACCAGTGAGCAGACGACGAGGGCGAGCAGGGCCGCGCGGCCGGTCAGCCGGGAGCGGCGGGCCTGGCGGCGGGTCTGGGAGCGGTAGACACGGGCCGCGGTCTGCTCGCCCAGCAGCCTGAGCCTGGTCGCGGTGGAGAAACGGTCCCGTTCCTTCACGGCCATCTGGCTCTCGCCTCCCCATGCCTGCGTGATGCACACGCGCGTACGTCCCCGCACACGGTACGGGACCGGGTGCGGGGACGTACGGACGACGCTTCCTACGAGGGCGTCGCTCAGCCCTTGAAGCGGGGGAAGGCGCTGCGGCCGGCGTACACCGCGGCGTCGTCGAGGATCTCCTCGATGCGCAGCAGCTGGTTGTACTTGGCCACGCGCTCGGAGCGGGCCGGGGCGCCGGTCTTGATCTGACCGCAGTTGGTGGCGACGGCGAGGTCGGCGATGGTGACGTCCTCGGTCTCGCCGGAGCGGTGCGACATCATGCACTTGAAGCCGCTGCGCTGGGCGAGCTCGACGGCGTCCAGGGTCTCGGTCAGGGAGCCGATCTGGTTGACCTTGACCAGCAGGGCGTTGGCGGCGCCTTCCTCGATACCGCGGGCCAGGCGCTCCGGGTTGGTGACGAACAGGTCGTCGCCGACGAGCTGGACCTTGTCACCGAGCTTCTCGGTGATGGTCTTCCAGCCCTCCCAGTCGTCCTCGAACAGCGGGTCCTCGATGGAGACGAGCGGGTACGCGTCGACGAGCTCCGCGTAGTACTCGGTCATCTCGGCGGCCGTGCGGTCCTTGCCCTCGAAGGTGTAGACGCCGTCCTTGTAGAACTCGGACGCGGCCACGTCGAGGGCGAGGGCGATCTGCTCGCCGGGGGTGTAGCCGGCCTCGTTGATGGCCTCCAGGATGAGGTCGAGGGCCTCACGGTTGGAGCCGAGGTTCGGGGCGAAGCCGCCCTCGTCGCCGAGGCCGGTGGCCAGGCCCTTGCCCTTCAGCACCTTCTTGAGGGTGTGGTAGACCTCGGTGCCCCAGCGCAGGGCCTCGGAGAAGGACTCCGCGCCGATCGGGGCGATCATGAACTCCTGGATGTCCACGTTGGAGTCGGCGTGCGAGCCGCCGTTCAGGATGTTCATCATCGGCACCGGCAGCAGGTGCGCGTTGGGGCCGCCCAGGTAGCGGAAGAGCGGCAGGTCGCTGGCCTCGGAGGCGGCGTGCGCGACGGCGAGCGAGACGCCGAGGATGGCGTTGGCGCCGAGGGAGCCCTTGTTGTCGGTGGCGTCCAGGTCGAACATCGCCTGGTCGATCAGGCGCTGCTCGGTGGCGTCGTAGCCGACGAGCTCCGGGCCGATCTGCTCGATGACGGCCAGGACGGCCTTCTCGACGCCCTTGCCGAGGTAGCGGTTGGGGTCGCCGTCGCGGAGCTCGATGGCCTCGAAGGCGCCGGTGGAAGCGCCGGACGGAACGGCGGCACGACCCGTGCTGCCGTCGTCGAGGCCGACCTCGACCTCGACCGTGGGGTTGCCTCGGGAGTCCAGGATTTCCCGGGCTACGACGACGTCGATGGACGGCACGAGCATCTCCTTCGTGGATGTGACGCTATTGAGCAGGACCGCGGCGGCTCTGCGAGACGAGCCTAACCGGCTCCGTGCGATCGGCCAGCCGGTCGCCCATCTCGTGGACGGAACCGAGAGTAAATTGTTTCCGAACGAAACAAAGACGGGGGTGCACCGCGCGGGAAGCGGGACACGAAAAGCCCCGCCCCGGTGCGTACGGGGGAGGACGCACCGGGGCGGGGAGCCCGTGGGGACGGGGGTGACCCTCACGGGAGCCTCTGGGGCCTCCGGCGGGTCGGCGGCGAACCGTTCTACTTCAGGTGCAGCTGCTGACCCGGGAAGATGAGGTCGGCGTCCTCGACGATGTCCTTGTTCAGCTGGAACAGCTTCTCCCAGCCGCCCTTGACGTCCTTCTCGGCGGCGATGGTGCTGAGGGTGTCACCCTCGACCACCTCGTACTCGCCGTCGCCCTTCTTCACCTTGTCGCCGGTCGGCGTGGTGACCGTCTCCTTCGCGGCCGGACGCTCCGCGGAACGCGAGGCCGGCTGCTCCTCGGTCGCGCGCGTGCCGGTGTCGGTGCTCTGCGACTCGTTCGCGGCGGAGCCGCCGGCGTAGGCGGCGTTCGACAGGCCCGTGCCGCAGACGGGCCAGGCGCCCTTGCCCTGACCCGCGAGCACCTTCTCGGCGATCTGGATCTGCTGCTCCTTGGAGGCCTGGTCGGCCGTGCCGGCGAACTGCGATCCGCCGTACGCGGCCCAGGTCGAGGCGGAGAACTGCAGACCGCCGTAGTAACCGTTGCCGGTGTTGATGGACCAGTTGCCACCGGACTCGCACTGGGCGACGGCGTCCCACTCGGAGGCCGTGGCGGCGGAGGCGCTGCCGGCCGCCATCAGCGGGGCGGCGACGGCGGCGGCACCGGTGACGCCGACCGCGGCGATGGCGCGAACGGTCTTGGACGAACGACGGTGCTTGCCCTTGCTGGAAAACAGCATGGTTGATCCCCTCACCGACGCCTGCGAGGTGAGCTGTCGGGTTCGGGCCGGTTGAGTTGCCCGGCCACACCTCCGTGGGAGGCGTGGCTTCACCCCAAGCCGGTTCCGGCGCTGAGTCTCCTCAACCGCCGGGCCCGGCACTTACCTTGGGTCCCCCGCTCCTGCCTACGGCGCTTTACGCGACGACTGTTCCCGGGCGGCCGCTGGCAGGATTCGGCGTTGCGGCAACCGGGGCTCGTGTTGGCGAGCGGTCATGACCGTAGACAGGCGATCGACGGAATTTCAAAGACGATCAGGGCTTCTGAGACTCATCCCACACTTTCGCCAAATCGGACATTCGGCTCGAAGTGTGACGCGAACTCCCGTTGTTCCCGGGCCGTTTCCCGCACCTACCTGCCGGCCGACTCCGCGCCTACGTCCAGCGTCTGACCGGGGAAGATGTGGTGGGGGTCGCCGCCGACGGCTTCCTTGTTGACGACATACAGCGCGGCCCATCCTCCTTGCACGCCATGGGAGTCGGCGATGCTCCAGAGCGTGTCGCCGTCCCGGACCGTGTAGGCCTCGTCGCCGGCCGCACGGGCGGCAGCACCGTCCCGCGAGGCGTGGCGCCCGGCCGACCCGCCGGCGCGGTCGCCGCCCTCCTCGGCGCTGCTTCCCCGGTGCTTGCCGGTGCCGAGGACACCCGCGTCCGTGAGGCTCGAGGTGCTCGGCGCACTCGAAGGCACGCCGGAGGACGGGGAACTTGAGGAGGATTCGCCCGATTCGGGGGTTTCGCTGGAGCCGGGCGAGGTCGGGTCACCGACATCCGGGGAGCCGGCGTCGCCGGACGGAGTGGATTCGCCGGATTGCGTGGGATTCGCCGAGTTCGTGGGGCTGGTGGAATCCGAGGGCGCGGCGGACCCGTGGGACCCGTCGGCGCCCTTGGAGCTGCCGGACCCGTTCGCGTCGTCGTCCCGGCCCGTGTCGTCGGCGCGGGCGCTGCCGGACGAGTTGGACAATCCGAGCGAGCGGGACAGACTGCCCGAATCGCTGGATCTCGTGTGGGACGGCGTACTGGACGCGTCACCGGCCACACCCGTGTCGACCGCGGCCGACTCGGAGTCCACGTCGAGCCCCACCAGCGGGCCGCAGGTCGCCCACGCGCCGACGCCCTGGTCCGCGAGAACCTTCTCGGCGACGGCGATCTGCTGCGAACGGCTGGCCTGGTCCGCGCTCGCGGCGTAGGTGAGGCCGCCGTGCTTCTCCCAGTCCTGCTGGGAGAGTTGCAGCCCGCCGTAGTAGCCGTTGCCCGTGTCGGCGCTCCAGGAGCCGCCGGTCTCGCACTCCGCGACGCGGTCCCAGGTCGTCCCGCTTGCCGCGCTCGCACCGGAGGCGGCAAGGAGGGGGATGGCGATGGCGGAGCCGGTCACACCGGCGGCGACGACGAGTGCGGGCGCCTGGCGGGGGCGACGGTGACGACCGTTCCCGGAGAGCATGCGGGGACCTTTCGCGTGACGGCGGGGACCTGCGCGGCCGGTGAAGCCGGGAGGCCGCGCTGATGGGTGAACGTATAGGCAGACGATCACTTGTCACAAGTTAATGCCGCACAGATCACGTGAAGATCACATAGTTGAAAGTGCGTCACGTTTCCCGCACGGGCGTGAACTCCACCGGCAGCGTCCGCAGTCCCCGCATGATGAGCCCGCCCCGCCACCGCAGTTCGCCCGGATCCACCGCGAGCCGCAGGTCCGGGAGACGGGTGAGGAGAGTGGCGAGCGCGGTCCGGCCCTCCAGGCGGGCCAGGGGCGCGCCGAGACAGTAGTGGAGGCCGTGGCCGTAGCCGAGGTGCTGGTTGTCGTGGCGGGCGAGGTCGAGGGTGTCCGGGTCCGCGAACCGCTCCGGATCCCGGTCCGCGGCGGCGAGTACGACGAGGACGGGGTCGCCGGGTGCGACGTCCTGACCGCCGATGGTGAGCGGCTCGGTGGCGAAGCGCCAGGTGGCGAGCTCGACGGGACCGTCGTAGCGCAGGAGTTCCTCGACGCCGGTCTCCAGCAGGGCGCGTTCGCCGCGCGCCAACGACCCTTGGAGGAGGGCGCGTTGGCGCGGGTGGGTGAGAAGGGCGAAGGTGCCGTTGCCGATGAGGTTCACGGTCGTCTCGAAACCGGCGAACAGGAGGATGAACGCCATCGCCGCCGCCTCGTTCTCGGTGAGGTGCTCGCCGTGGTCGGAGGCGCGGATGAGGCCGGAGATGAGGTCCTCGGCGGGCCCTGGCTCGGCGGGGAGGGACTCGCGCTTGCGGTGGATGAGGTCCGCGAGATAGCCCCGCATCTTCTTCACGGACCGCGCGACCCCGCCCCGCGGTCCTCCGCCGTGCCGGATCATCATGCCCGCCCAGTCCCGGAAGTCGTCCTGGTCCTCGCGGGGGACGCCGAGCAGGTCGCAGATGGCGTAGATGGGGAGCGGGAAGGCGAAGTCGTGGATGAGGTCGGCGGAGCCGTCGCGGGCGAACCGGGCGATGAGGTCGTCGGTGAGCTCCTGCACGCGCGGTGCGAACTCGGCCACGCGGCGCGGGGTGAACGCCTTCGAGACCAGCCGCCGCAAACGGGTGTGGTCCGGCGGATCGATGTTGAGCAGATGCGTCATCAACTCGGCCTTGCGCTCGCCGGGGATACCGGTCTTCCCCTTGGCGTGCGCGGGCTCGTCGTGGTGCGCCGGGTTCTTGGACAGCCGCTGGTCGGCGAGGGCCTGCTTGGCGTCGGCGTAACGGGTGACCAGCCAGGCCTCCACCCCGCTGGGCAGCCTGGTCCGGTGCACGGGCGCGTGCTCGCGCAGCCAGGCGTAGGCGGGGTAGGGGTCGGTCGCGAACTCCCAGGTGAAGAGTTCGGGCGCCGGGGTGGGGGCGGGCGCGTCCATGTCGGGGTGGTGCTGGTCGGTCACTCCCTGACGGTATCCGGCGGCGCCGTCCTCGTGCCGCGCGGGCGCCGGCCGCCCGCAGCGGCGCCTCCTTGAGCAGCTCCAACTCCCCTGCCGCTCCGGCCCCCACACCTCGGGCCCGCCCGTTCGGGCAACGACCCTAGGCTTCGGCCCCCTCGGCCGCGCGCACCGCGTCCCGGTAGGCGCGGGCCGCCGCGCGCAGGGCCGCCTCCGGGTCCGCGCCCTCCGCCTCGGCGCGTATCGCCAGCGTCAGCAGCTCGTACCCGACGCCCTCGCCCGCCGGCAGGGGCACGTCCAGGCCCGCCGTGCGTACCCGGGACGCCAGCTTCGCCGCGAGGGCCAGGCCGGGCTGGTGCAGCGGGATGCCCTCGGTCACCGAGGTCCGCTGCTTCTCCTCGGCCTTGGTGCGCAGCCAGTGCTCCTTGACCTCCTCGGGGGTGGCGGCGCTCTCCTCCCCGAAGACGTGCGGGTGGCGGTGGACGAGCTTGGCGACGATGGTGCCCGCGACGTCGTCGATGGAGAACGGGGCGTCGGGGTCCTCCTCCGCGATCCGGGCGTGGAAGACCACCTGGAGCAGCACGTCGCCCAGCTCCTCCCGGAGCTCGTCGCGGTCGCCCTCCTCGATCGCCTCGACGAGTTCGTACGCCTCCTCGATGCCGTACTTCACCAGGCCCTGGTGGGTCTGCCGGGACGACCAGGGGCACTCGGCGCGGATGCGGTCCATGACCTGGACGAGGTCGAGGAGGCGGGCGCCGGGCAGGTCGTAGGAGGCGGGGAGCAGCTCCAGCTCCGGCATGTGGAAGCGCCCGCTGCCGGCGAGCCGCGCCAGGCCGTCCGTGAGGGCCGGCTCGCCCTCGCCGGTGGCGACGACGACCACCGTCCGCCCGCCGGCGCACGCGTCGACCAGTTCCTCGGCGGTCGGGGCGGCCTCCTCCACCGATATGCCCGCCTCCCGCAGATACGGCAGCTGCGGGTGGGCCCCGTCGGCGCACAGCACGCGGTCGGCGGCGTGCAGCGCCTGCCACGCGGGCCAGGAGAGCAGGCCGGGGGCCACACGGTGGCTGGTGGTGAGCAGGACGATGCGGCCGGTCTCCGGGGGCGTGGGGGCACTGCGCCCGGCGTCGGGAGCGCTGTCGAAGCTGGTTGCGTTCACGATCCGAACGTAACCCACGCCGCCGACAGGCCCGTGAGCCGCCCGCGGGCGGCCGTCCGCGGGCGGTTGTCCGCCGCCCCCGGCGACAGGCCCTCTAGGCGGGCTGCTGCCCGGCGGTGATCTCCCGTACCCACGGCGTCTTCGCGTCCACCCGGCTGCTCTTCTGGACGTCCCAGCTGCCGTAGCGCGGGTTGAGGTCGACGTTCAGCTTCTCGGAGGCGTCCGAGAGGGCCTTCCAGAAGGCGGGCTGGCTGGTGTCGGTGCCGAGCTTCGCGGCGAGCTTCTGGGCCTCCAGCTGGAGGCGGAGGTTCTCCTCCAGGCGCTCCGGCGCCACCCCGTACTGCTGCAGCCAGGTCGTCTCCAGCGCCTTCGCGCCGCCGACCTGCTCCTGCAGACCGCCCCGCATCTCCTGGACCTCCTTGCGGCTGACGGAGATGCCGGCGTCCTGGGCGGCGCGGTGCAGCACCCGGTCGAGGACCATCCCGTGCAGGGTGTCGCGGGTCAGGGTGCCGGTCTTGGCGATCACCTGCGCGTACTGCGCCTCGTCGCCCACCGCCGCCCGCTGCGCCTCGCGCACCTCGTTGACCCGGGTCTCCAGCTGGGACACGGTGATCCGCTGACCGCCGACGACGGCGGCCGCGCCGGGATGCGCGTCGTTCCCGCAGGCGGCGAGGGCGGGCGCCGAGGCGATCGCGGCGGAGAGGAGAAGCGCGGTGCGGCGACGACGGCGGTGCAAGGAAACCTCCCGAGGAGATTGTGCGGCGGTGCACAAAGTCTTGCGGTGATCGATGGTAGGCAGCAGTCCGGCTTTGGCCAACCCATTCGACCAACGATTCACCAGGACTTCGGGCACCGCCGCGCCATCCGGCTGCCGGGGGACTATCCGCGCACCTGTCCCAGCCATTGCAGCGTCCGCCGAACCTCCACCGCCAGCGGGTGCCCGAGACCGCTCGTCCGTTCGACGTCGTGCAGCAGCCGCGCCAGCGTGTCGTGCGCGGCTGCGCGGTCCCCGAGGGCCAGCAGGAGGTGGCCCATGCGGCGGCGGACGTCGTGGGCGAGCTGGGGGTCGCCGGAGACGTACTGGTTCTCGTAGTACGGCAGCAGCGACCGGTACGCGGCGAGCGCGGCCGCCGGTTCGCCGAGCTGTTCGAGGCACTGGGCTGCCTCGTAGCGGAACCGCAGGGACTGCGGGTCGGCCTGGCCGGCCTCGGCGGCGCGTTCGTCGGCGAGGCGGCGCAGCTCGGGCAGCGCGCGCCGGTACTGGCCGTCGTCCATGAGCGTCGCGGCGTACTGCTTGCGCAGCGTGCGCACGACCGGGGAGTGCTCGCCGTGCTGCTCGGCCGCGGTCGGCAGGATCGCACCCAGGATGTCGACGGCCTGCGTGATCCGGCCCTCGCCGAGGAGCCGCTTGACCTCGTCGACAGCGCGCGCGACGTCCGGTCTCCCGGTGGCCGGCGGGACGGGGGCGGGCTGGGGCGCGGGCGTGCGGGCGCGGTCCGGCCAGGGGGCGTGCGGGCGTACGAAGGGGCGCGTCGGGTCGAGTGCCGCCCCACTGGGGGTGCCGCGCGCGGGCAGCAGCGGCGACAGGTCCTCGTACACCTCCTGCGCGGAGCCCGGCCGGTGCTGCGGGTCCTTGGCGAGCAGGCGCAGGACCAGGGCTTCGAGGGCCTCGGGGACCTCGGGGCGGAGCCTGCGCACGGGCACCGGGGGCTCGTACAGGTGGCGGTGGAGCACCCCGAGCGCCGTGGAGCCCGCGAAGGGCACCTCGCCGCTGAGGAGTTCGTGCAGGACCACGCCGAGCGCGTACAGGTCCGTGTACGGGCCGACCGCGCCGCTCATCGCCTGCTCGGGCGCCATGTAGGCGGGCGAGCCGATCGGCGAGCCGGTGTGCGTCAGGCGGGTGGTGTCGGTGTCCATGACCGAGGCGACGCCCAGGTCGAGGACCGTGACCGTGCCGTCCTGCTTCACCATCACGTTGCGCGGCTTGAGGTCGCGGTGCACGATCGGCACGGCGTGCACAGCGCTCAGCACGGCGCACAGTTGCGCGGCGACCGCAACCGCCCACTGCCACGGGTACGGGTCGCGCCCGGCGAGATGGCCGGAGAGGTCGACGCCGTCGACGTACTGCATGACGAGGAACAGCTCCTCGGCCTCACTGCCCGCGTCGTGCACCGTGACCAGGCCGGGGTGGTCGACCTGCGCGGTCACCCGGCACTCGCGCACGAAGCGCCGGCGCAGCTCGTCGGCCTCCTGTCCGGCCACCTTGTCGGGCCGCAGCAGCTTCACCGCCACGCGCCGGTCCAGCCGCCGGTCGTACGCCGTCCAGACCTGGCCCATGCCGCCCTGCCCGATGAGCGTGGCCAGTTCGTAGCGGTCGGCGACGACACGTCCTGTCGTCACGGTCACCTTCCGCCCTCGTGCTCGCCGTCGCGTCGGCCGTCCTGCTTGCGGAGGTAGTCGCTGAGCTCGTCCAGTTCGGCCCGGACCTGGTCGATGCGGGCGGGGGCCGGGCGTTGCGGGGGCTGGGCGGGTATCGGGGGCCGGGCGGGTACGGGGGGCTGGGGGTGCGGGGTGTGCGGACCGAGCGGGGGGTGGGGCGGCGAGGTCCGGACCGACGTCTGCGGCACCGTCGTCGCGTTGGTGTACGGCGGCTGCGGGTAGCCGTACGCCCGCGCCGGCCCGGGTGCGTGTCCGCCGCCGTGGCGGAGCTGGTGGAAGTGGCGTACCTCCGCGGCGAGGTAGTACGCCAGCACCGCCACCAGCGTGCCCAGGAGCAGCGCGAGGCCGGTCCAGCCGCCCGGGGTGTGGATCTCGTCGCCGGGTTCGGTGCCGAGCAGGACCACGGCGAGGATGTCGATGGCCAGCACGGCCGCGAACAGGCCCCAGTCCAGCGGCCTGCGGGTGACGATGGCCAGGCGCAGCAGCATCGTCCAGGTCAGGAAGCCGAGACTGAGGACGGAGATCGCCACGAAGAGCACACGCACGAGCACCAGCCACGCCGTCGGGGGCGGCTGCTTCACCGGCTGCGTGTAGCCGTGGCCATGCATGGCTGCTCCTGGTGCCTGAAGTGCGGTGACGAAGTCGGCCGGCGTCGGGCGACGCCGGTCGTGAGAGGGTCGCTTCGAGCGTATAGCCCGACACCGACAACCCGTCACGGGTTGTACCGAACCGTTGCCACACTGATCACTTCGCGCGAGGAGCGTGCCCCCTCCGGGCGTGCCCGTGGCTCAAAGAGAGTGCCGCATCCACACGTTGGGCTCGACGTACACCGCGTAGCCGTGCTCCGGCTCGCACCGCACCGGTACCAGTGCCCCGGGCACCTCGATGTCGCCCGCCGCGTCGAAGGGCAGCCCGGTCCAGCGGCGCCAGTCCTCCAGCGGGGCCGCCACGGTCATCGAGGCAGGTGCCACGGAGTGGAACGTAGCGCCCGCGCGGGCGTGCACGCGCAGCCAGGGGTCGTGCGGAAGCCCGTCGGGGCGGACCCGGCGGGCGTACTCCTCCATGGGCGTCCGGGGTTCGAGGTGCTTGGCGCTGGGGCGGACGGGGGCGACGACCTCGCGGAAGCCGAGGGCGCCGGCGTTGGCACGCATCGCCGCGAGCATCCGGCCGGACAGGCCGTGCCCCTGGGCGTGTGGGGCGACGACGACGGAGACGGCACTGACGGTGTCGGGGCGGACGCCGCGGCGCAGGTCGGAGAACGCCCACCCGAGCACCTCGTCCCAGCCCCGGGCCGGCAGCTCGCCGCGGCCGTCGGCGTCGAGCGCGAAGGGGACGCTGTGCGCGTGCGCGACGATGTCTCCGGCCGGGTTGCGGACGGACCTTGCACTGGCCCGCGAAGAGATCCAGGACCTCAAGAAGGAGCGCGATCGGCTCCGTAACCGGGTCAGGCTCTCTCTCGGCGCCGAGTTGGAGGGCGTGAACCAGTACGAGCTGATCGAGCGGGTACAGCAGATCGAGCAGCGGAATACCGTGCTGGAGCAAGCGCTGTCAGAGGCCAGGGATCGGATCGCCGCCCTGGAAGGCCAACTGCTTGAGGCGGAGGACGACCTCACCGCCGCGCGAGCCAGTCTGCGCCGTGCCATGCGGACTGTTCCGTCCCCGTAGCTCGCGTTCCACCACGACCTGCGGCTGTCCGGCTTGAGTCTTGTCTGCCGGGCAGCCGTGAGAGGTGGAATCAGAATGGGGGATCGTTGAAGAACGACCCGGTCCGGACAGGTGAGACCGGCTCGGAATCACGCTGCTGAAGGAGTGCGACGGCGTCGTTGATGCGCCCCAGGTCGATGAGGTGGCGGGCAAGTTCATTGCTGTTCTTGGGGGCGTGCTGTTCGAGAACGGCAACAGCTTCCTCGGGGCGTCCGGCGCCGACGAGCAGCTCGGCGATGTGCGGCGCCGCGTATGAGGTGGATCCCTCGGGGTGGGAGCAGGCCTGTGCGACCGCTGCATCGACGCCGTCGCGAGCGGCGATGAGCGGCAATCGTATCCAGTACAGGTCCCAGTCCTCCTCACCCCCGCGGGCGGCGGCGAGGGCGTCGAGGTGCGCCAGGCCGTCCTCGGGGCGGCCCTGTGCGAGACACAGGTTGGACCACGTATGCAGGATCCAGTCGTCCCCGTCGTGGGCCTCGGCCAGGACTCGCATCACATCGACCGCTTCGCCCCCTCGGCCATGCCGTGCCAGGAGCTCCGCCAGTCGCACCGTGCCGTGGCACCGGAAGTCCTGCGAGTCGCCCGACTGCCGGTACACGGCGATCGCGCCTTCCACGTCACCGCACTCCTCCAGTGCCTCAGCCAGACGCTGCGCGGCGTGACCGAGACGATCGGTCACCGCGTACGCGCGCAGTTCCTCGATCCGACCGTGTCTCACCAGCAGGTCGGCCAGCTGATCCCGGTTGTTGACCGAGGTGATGTGCCGGGTGCGCAGCAGGGTGATCGCTTCGTCGACGCGGCCCTGGCGTTCGCGGATCGTGGCAAGAAGCCCGATGGCGTCGTCGGGGTCGATACCGTGGCAGCACCATGGACTGTCACAGCGGTGCTGGTCCGGGATACGGGCAGCCAGCAGCGCGGCGATGTCTTCGTCCCGGCCTGCTCCCTCGGCGACGTCGACCAGAGCGGCGGCAAGAAGCCGGTCCTCAATTCCTGCGCTCAGCCGAGTAACTGCCTCGTCCGTACGACCGTGCCGCGCCAGCAGGCGCGCGTAATACTCCGACGGGAGCCCTCCCGTGCTCGCGTACGGCAGGGCCAGCGCAATCGCTTCCTCTGCCCGCCCCCAGCTCTCCAGCAGCTCCGCCTGGGTCCGTGCTGCCGACCACCAGCCAGTGGCAACGTACGGAGAAAGCACCTCCAGCGCCTCGGCTTGCCGACCCTGGTCACTGAGCAGTTGCGCCCAGGCCCGCGCGCAGAACCATTCCCCGCGACGGGCTTGGGCCTCCACCTCATCACTGTGGCCGATCTCAAGAAGCCGGGAGACCAGGAGTGGAGGAATACACCCGGACAAGGTCCGGGCCTGACGGTCGAGATCGGCAGCGTCCATAACAGCGCACCTTAGCCACCACGTCCGAGAGAGAACCCGCAACGCCGAGGCCGGGACAGCCATGGGGATGCTGTCAGCCCTGGCACTGCTTCAACATCGTCGCCCTGTCCGCCGCCGTCACCGCGAGGTCGTACTTGAGGGCCACCTGGGCGAACCGCACTGCGTACGAGCACCGGACCGACTTGTTCGGCGGTAGCCAGGACGCCGGACCGGAGTCGCGTTTGGCGGAGTTCGTGGAGCCCGAGACCGGCAGAAGATTCAGCACGTCGTTGGCCAGCCGCTGCCGCTTCTCCCTGCTCCAACGCGAGGCACCCATCTGCCAGGCGTACGACAACGGCACCACGTGGTCTATCTGTACCTCGGTGGCCTTGGCCTTCTTCCAAGCGATGTCCTTGCCGGTGTAGGGGTCGTACAGGTCCATCGACACGACCACGCAGTCGGAACCCCTACGGAACTCGACGTCGTGTCCATGAAGTTTCAGCAAGTCGTTCCGGGTGTCACAACCGTTCCTCGCCAGCGGCACCCCATCTGCGGTGTCCATCCACGCATAGCCGAACCTGTCCCGTTCGTAGCCCGTCTTCGGCCCACGCCCCTTGACTGTGAGTTTGTCGACGAGCTTGCGCGCGTTCGCCTTGTCCGCCTCCGACGCGAGCGCCCCGAGCCCCGGCTTCGTTCCGTCCGTATTCGTCAGCGGGCTCGCCGCCCGCCCGGCAGCGGCGTCCGGTCCGGATCCCGCGGAGCTTCCGCCCGGCTCCAAACCATCACAGCCTGCAACGAGCGTGACGGCAACGGTGACCGTAAGGACGACCCTCTTCCCGCGCGTACACAGCGGCCTGTGGCTCATGTGCCTCTCACTACGCACAGGCGACCACACCCTGCATACGCTGCGAGAACAGCCCCACCACAGCGCGAACCATAGAGATAACGCGGGTGCCGCAACTGTTGGAGTCGGTGTCGGCCCAGGGCGAGCCGAACCGGTCCCGGTCGTAACCCGTCCTGGGCGCCCGCCCCTTCACGGGCAGCGACCGCGCGGCCGTGAGGGCCGCACCTCCACCTCCCGCCGTCCCCCCAGGGCCGTCGGTGCCGGTGGTCCGCTCCGTGCAGCCGGCCACGGCGAACATCACCACGGCGGCGGCCGCGGCCCCACCCCTGAGACGCATCACGGTGCGCCCTCCCCCTCGCCTGCTCCGTTCGCCCGGGCACGGGCGGTTGTGCCTGCCGCAACGGTAGCGCCCGAGAGGTCCAGACCATACGGTGCCCAACTCTGCATACCTCACAAGTCGGGCGTATCGTCGGTTCTGAGTCACTCCGGAAGGAGCTCTGGATGGGCATCTTCGACAGGTTCAAGAACAAGGCGGCGCAGGACAAGGCGAAGAACATGTCCGACGCCGCGGAGAAGAAGGCCAACGAACGCACGGGCAACAAGTACGAGGAACAGGTCGACTCCGCCCAGCAGAACATCGAGGGCAGGTTCGGCATGGACCACGACAGGCCCGACCGTCCGTAGGCCCGAAGTCCCACTGAGGCGACCGGGCCGAGCGAGGGGCGCGGGCCCCGCCGGCCGGCCGCTGAACCACCTGGACGCAGAGCCGTCCGCGGATCACCACGACCGCGGACGGCTCCAGGTGCGTGGTACGGGCACCGCGGGACCGGCGCCCCCTACGAGCCGAGGGCCTGCTCGGCGAGGACCTACGAGCCGAGGACCGACGCCAGGAACTCGCCGACCCAGCCCAGCAACTCCCGCCCGACCAACGGCTTCCCGCCGACCTTCGCCGTCTTCGGACGCGGCACCAGCACCTGGTGCACCGCCGGCTTGATGACCGTCCCCGGGTAGAGCCGCTTGACCCGCAGCTCCTGGGACTCGCGCAACTCCACCGGCGCGAACCGGATGTTGTTCCCCTGGAGCACGATCTCGCCCACGCCGCACGCGCGCGCGAGCATCCGCAGACCGGCCACCAGGAGCAGGTTCTCCACCGGCTCGGGCAACTTGCCGTACCGGTCGGTGAGTTCCTCCCGTACGGCCTTGACGTCCTCCTCGGAGTTGGCGGAGGCGATCGCGCGGTAGGCCTGGAGACGCAGCCGCTCGCCCGGCGCGTAGTCGTGCGGGACGTGGGCGTCGACCGGCAGCTCGATCTTGACCTCGAGCGGCGGCTCCTCCTCGATCCCGCCGGTCTCCAGCTGCCGCCGGTAGTCCGCGACGGCCTCGCCGACCATCCGGACGTACAGGTCGAAGCCGACGCCCGCGATGTGGCCCGACTGCTCGCCCCCGAGGAGGTTTCCGGCGCCGCGGATCTCCAGGTCCTTCATGGCCACGTACATGCCCGCGCCCATCTCGGTGTGCTGGGCGATGGTGGCGAGCCGCTCGTGGGCGGTCTCGGTCAGCGGCTTCTCCGGCGGGTACAGGAAGTACGCGTACCCGCGCTCGCGTCCACGCCCCACCCGCCCGCGCAGCTGGTGCAGCTGCGACAGGCCGAAGGTGTCCCCTCGTTCGACGATCAGCGTGTTCGCGTTGGAGATGTCGATGCCGGACTCGACGATCGTCGTCGACACCAGCACGTCGAACTTCTTCTCCCAGAAGTCGACGACGACCTGCTCCAGCGCCGTCTCCGACATCTGCCCGTGCGCGGTGGCGATCCGCGCCTCGGGGACGATCTCGCGCAGCCGGGCCGCCGCGCGGTCGATGGACTCGACCCGGTTGTGGATGTAGAAGACCTGGCCCTCACGCAGCAGTTCACGGCGGATGGCCGCGCCGATCTGGCGCTCCTCGTAGGGGCCGACGAAGGTCAGCACCGGGTGCCGTTCCTCCGGCGGGGTGGTGATCGTCGACATCTCGCGGATGCCGGTGACCGCCATCTCCAGGGTGCGCGGGATCGGGGTGGCGGACATCGTCAGCACGTCGACGTTGGCGCGCAGCTTCTTGAGCTGCTCCTTGTGCTCGACGCCGAACCGCTGCTCCTCGTCGACGATGACGAGCCCCAGGTCCTTGAACTTCGTCTCCGAGGAGAACAGGCGGTGCGTGCCGATGACGACGTCCACCGAGCCCTCCCGCAGTCCCTCCAGAACCGCCTTCGCCTCGGTGTCCGTCTGGAACCGGGACAGCGCCTTCACGCTCACCGGGAACTGCGCGTACCGCTCGCTGAACGTCCCGAAGTGCTGCTGCACCAGCAGCGTCGTCGGCACGAGGACCGCCACCTGTTTGCTGTCCTGCACGGCCTTGAAGGCGGCCCTGACCGCGATCTCCGTCTTGCCGTAGCCGACGTCGCCGCAGATCAGACGGTCCATCGGGATGGACTTCTCCATGTCGTCCTTGACCTCGGCGATGGTCGTCAGCTGATCCGGCGTCTCCGCGTAGGGGAACGCGTCCTCCAGCTCGCGCTGCCAGGGGCTGTCCGTGCCGAACGCGTGCCCGGGCGCCGCCATCCGCGCGCTGTAGAGCTTGATCAGGTCGGCCGCGATCTCCTTGACGGCCTTCTTCGCGCGCGCCTTGGTCTTCGTCCAGTCCGCGCCGCCCAGGCGGTGCAGCGTGGGCGCCTCGCCGCCGACGTACTTGGTGATCTGCTCCAGCTGGTCGGTGGGGATGTAGAGACGGTCGCCGGGCTGGCCGCGCTTGGCGGGGGCGTACTCCACGACCAGGTACTCACGGGTCGCGCCCTGCACGGTGCGCTGCACCATCTCGATGTAGCGGCCCACGCCGTGCTGCTCGTGGACGATGTAGTCGCCCGCCTCCAGGGTGAGCGGGTCGATGGTCTTGCGGCGGCGGGCGGGCATGCGCTGGCCGTCGCGTCCGGCGGCCTTCTGGCCCGACAGGTCGGTCTCGGTGAGCACGGCGAGCCGGAGTGCCGGGTCGACGAAGCCGTGGTCGATCGAGCCGCACGCCACGTGCACCAGGGACGGGGAGATGTCGCCCAGGTCCGTGTCCAGCCGGGCCGCGATGCCCTCGCCGCCGAGCACCTCGACGGTGCGGGCGGCCGGGCCGTGGCCCTCCGTGACGTATACCGTGCGCCAGCCGTCGGCGAGCCAGCCCTTGGTGTCGGCGAGCGCCTTGGCGGTGTCGCCGCGATAGGTCTCCGGGGCGTGCATGCCGAGCTTGAGGGTGGCCGCGTCCAGTTCCTCGTCGGCGGCGAACGGCGACACCGACCACCACATCATGTCCAGCTCGCGCGCCCGGTCACGGACGTCCGCGATGGACCACAGGGACGCCGCGCCGACGTCGATGGGCGCCTCGCCGCCGCCCGCGGTGGCCGCCCAGGACGCCTGGAGGAACTCCTGCGAGGTCGCCACGAGGTCCGCGGCACGCGTGCGCACCCGCTCCGGGTCGCACACGACGGCCATGGAGCCCTTCGGCAGCACGTCGAGCAGCAGCTCCATGTCGTCGACGAGGACCGGTGCGAGCGACTCCATTCCCTCCACGGCGATGCCCTCGGCGATCTTGCCGAGCAGCTCGCCGAGCTCGGGGTGCTCCTCGGCGAGGGCACGGGCGCGGGCGCGCACGTCGTCGGTGAGCAGCAGCTCACGGCAGGGCGGGGCCCACAGGCCGTGCTCGGCGACTTCGAGGGAGCGCTGGTCGGCGACCTTGAAGTAGCGGATCTCCTCGACGTCGTCGCCCCAGAACTCGATGCGCAGGGGGTGTTCCTCGGTGGGCGGGAAGACGTCGAGGATCCCGCCCCGTACGGCGAACTCGCCGCGCTTCTCGACCAGCTCCACGCGGGCGTACGCGGCGGCGGCGAGGGCGTCGACGATCTCGTTCAGGTCGGCGGTCTGCCCGCTCCGCAGCGCGACCGGCTCCAGGTCGCCCAGGCCCTTCACCTGCGGCTGGAGCACGGAGCGCACGGGTGCCACGACGACGGAGACCGGGCCGGTCTCGGGGTCGTCGGGGCGGGGGTGGGCCAGCCTGCGCAGCACGGCGAGGCGGCGGCCCACGGTGTCGCTGCGGGGGCTCAGCCGCTCGTGCGGGAGCGTCTCCCACGCCGGGTAGTCCACGACGCCGTCCGGGGGCAGCAGCGTCCGCAGGGCCGCCGTGAGGTCCTCCGCCTCACGGCCGGTCGCCGTCACCGCCAGCACCGGGCGGCCGCTCTCGCGGGCCAGCGCGGCGACGGCGAAGGGGCGGGCCGCCGGGGGGCCGACCAGATCGACGTGCGTCCGGTTGCCGTCCGTGGCCGCCTTGATCGCTTCCGCGAGTGCGGCGTCCTTGACGACGGCGTCGAGCAGACCGTGCAGGCTCATGGGGGGGCTTTCCGTCCGGGATGACAGGGGCTGATGACTGACCGGACTCGGGACGAGTGGTCGGCCGAGTCCGGGGCGGGCAACGCGAACCACCCGACACGCGGTGCGGGCCGGGGGTCTCCAGAGTACGTCGCCGCCGCACATGTCACCCGTGGGAGTGAATCCGCCGTGCGGGGCGGACCGGGCTCGCGGGGTCTGGGACCGGGGCGGGGCGGGCTCGTGGGACGCCGACGGCCCGGCGCCTGGAGTCCCCCAGGACTCCC
>NZ_JBFBJT010000049.1:0-47359 GCF_040686175.1 Streptomyces sp. NPDC086077
TCGTGCACCCGGCGGCAGGGGTGCGGGCGCGAGCGGTGGCAGGGCTGCGGGCGCTGGACTGCGCGGATGCGGAGCAGTTGCGGCCACTCCTCGACCGCCCGTGGCGGGCTTGGCGGCGGGGCGGCCGCCACGACGGGACTCGATCAGGCCCACGGCCTTCTCCGGCAGCCAGGCCGACGCCGTACCGCTGTCGTCGGAGCCGGAGCCGAACAGGTGCGGGGCGAGCTGGGCCTGGAGGTCGGCGGGGCTCGGGCGGGCCGAGGGGTCCATCTGCATGCAGGACTCGATCAGCGGGCGCAGCTCGTCGGGCAGACCGTCGAGGTCGGGGCCCTCGCGGAGCAGCATGAAGACGGTCTCGACCGGGTTGGCGCCGTGGAAGGGCGGGTGACCGGTGGCGGCGAAGACCAGCGTGGAGCCGAGCGAGAAGACGTCGCTGGCGCCGGTGACGGAGCGCGAGTCCTTCGCCTGCTCGGGCGACATGTAGGCGGGGGTGCCCACGGCGACGTTGGTCATGGTCAGACGGGTGTTCGAGACGCCGGAGGCGATACCGAAGTCGATCACCCGGGGGCCGTCCTCGACGACGAGGACGTTCGAGGGTTTGAGGTCGCGATGGACCAGCCCGGCCCCGTGGATCGACTGGAGGGCCTCCGCGACGCCCGCGGCCAGCCAGCGCACGGCCTGGGCCGGGAGCGGCCCGCAGTCGTTCACTATCTCCTCGAGGGAGGGCGCGGGGACGTACGCGGTCGCCAGCCACGGCACGGCGGCGCGCGGGTCGGCGTCGACCACGGCCGCCGTGTAGAAGCCGGACACCGCGCGGGCCGCCTCGACCTCACGCGTGAAGCGGACACGGAACAGCTGGTCCTCGGCGAGCTCCGTCCGCACGGTCTTGATCGCCACACGCCGGCCGGACGCCGAGCGCGCGAGATAGACCAGCCCCATGCCGCCGGCTCCCAGCCGTCCCAGCACCTCGAACGGCCCGATACGCCGCGGATCGTGCTGCGTCAGCTGATCCACCACTTGCCTGCCACCTCCCCGTACGAGCCGCGTCACCCACATATGTACGCGACCCCGTGCAGCGTCTCACCACCGCCCCGCCGCAGCGGCACGCACCCCGATTCTTCCTGTCCCGGCCACAGGTTGCGAACCCGGTGACATATCGGGTGTGTCCCTCATACCGGGGCAAGGGGTGGGGCATTCCAGGACAAGCGGTGGCGCAAGCCCGCCGCCTCGACGGCGGAACGACGACGGATCGGCGGCCGAACGGCCACCGGACGGCGATGGACCGGCGTCCGTTCAGCGTTGAAGTACCGCGAACGACGCCCCCTGGCCGTCCGACGCCACCCCCACCGTGCCGTACGAGGTGTCGAAGGGCCCCGCCTGGACCCGGCCGCCCAGCCGGCTCACCTCGGCGAGCGCGGCGTCGCAGTCCTCCACGCCGAAGTGGACGAGGAAATGCGGCGGCATCTCGGCCGGGAAGGCCCCGGCCAGCGGGGCGCGGCCGAAATCGGGCGTGGCGTCCGGCCCGAACAGGGCCTCGTGGAAGAGATCGCCGTAGAAGTCGTTGGCGGCGGCGGTGTCACGGGCGTACAGCTCGGCCCAGACGAAGGCGCCGGGTGCGTGCCGCAGCCCGAAGCCCGGGTGGGTCCCCGGCTGCCACAGGCCGAACACCGCACCCTCGGGGTCGGTGGCCAGCGCGGCCACGCCCAGCTCGCCGACCGGCAACGGCGTGGTGATCACCTGGCCGCCCGATGCCCGGATCCGCCGGGTGAGCACCTCGGCGTCCGGCGTCGCGAAGTAGACCGTCCAGACGGTGGGCAGCCGGCCGTCCGCCTTCTGCCCCAGCGCGGCGACGGGCTCGCCCTCGCGGCAGGCCCACACGGAGCCGCCGTACGAGGACTGGAAGGACCACCCGAAAAGTTCACCGTAGAACCGCTTGCCCGCCGCGACGTCGGCGAGCTGCGCGTCCACCCAGCAAGGGACGCCCTCCGGGTACGCCGCTTCGCCAGCAGATGTGCTGTTTTCGGCCATGCCGCCAAAATAACGGCGCCGTCGGCACCCCGCTCACCGGCGACACCACGCGCCGATCACCCGTGCACCCCATTTGCAGTCGGCCGAATCGCGCTCCCATCACCCCTCGGTAAGCTGACGGCATGACAGGACAAGTGCGTACCGTCGACGGCCGCGTGGCCGGTCGGCGTGGGCAGGCGACGCGGCAGAAGCTGCTGGACTGCCTCAGCGAGATGCTCAGCTCCTCTCCCTACCGGGACGTCAAGGTCATCGATGTCGCCCGGAAGGCGGGCACTTCGCCCGCGACCTTCTATCAGTACTTCCCGGACGTCGAGGGCGCCGTCCTGGAGATCGCCGAGCAAATGGCCGCCGAGGGCGCCGATTTGACGGAGCTGCTCGAGGGCCGCACCTGGGTCGGCAAGGCCGGCTGGCAGACCGCCCAGGAACTGGTCGACGGTTTCCTGGAGTTCTGGCGCAAGAACGACGCCATCCTGCGCGTGGTCGACCTCGGCGCCGCCGAAGGGGACAAGCGGTTCTACAAGCTCCGGATGAAGATCCTGAACTCGGTGAACAACTCCCTCGTCGACGCCGTCACCGAACTCCAGTCCAAGGGCCGCGTCGACAAGGACGTGAACCCGGCGGCGATCGCCGGTTCGCTGGTCGCGATGCTCGCGGCGGTCGCCTCGCACCAGAAGGGCTTCCAGACCTGGGGCGTCAAGCAGGCCGAACTGAAGCCGAATCTGGCGTTGTTGGTACACCTGGGCATCACGGGCAAGAAGCCGACCAGATAGCAGCGGCCGGCCTTTCCCGTCGCCCGCCCCTTTTTCCTTTTCCGTTTGCCCTCGGTTCCAAGTCCTGTCAGACAGCCGGTGGTTCACCCGGGTGGACCGCCGCCTGCCATCCGTCACGCCGGGAGCGGCCGGTCCCTGACCACGTGCTTCATCACCAGCGTGGACGTCAGGCGCTGCACCCCCGGCAGCGTCGCGAGCCGCTCGTCGTACAGCCGCTGGAACGCGGCGAGGTCCGCGGTGGCCACCCGCAGCAGGTAGTCCGGCTCCCCGAACAGCCGCTGCGCGTCCAGTACGTGCTCCACCTCGCTGACCGCCTTCTCGAACTCGGCGACCGTGTCCCGGTCCTCCTGCCGCATGGACACGAAGACCAACGCCTCGAAGGTCAGCCCCACGGCCCCTGGCTCGACCACGGCCCGGTATCCGCTGATCGCCCCCGACCGCTCCAGCTCCCGCAGCCGCCGGTGACACGGCGAGACGCTCAGCCGCACTCTCGCGGCCAGCTCGGTCACGGTGAGCCGCCCGTCCTGCTGAAGCTCGGCAAGAATCTTCCGGTCCATGTCGTCCATGGGAAAGATTCTCCCCCAGGATCCGCGATCATGGGGGAACTTCGGGAACACCTTCGGGCACATTCCGCCTAATCTGACCGGCATGGACTCCGCGACCCTGATCTCCTTCCTCGCCCTCGACCTGCTGCTGGTGTGCGTACCGGGTGCGGACTGGGCGTATGTGATCTCGGCCGGTCTGCGTGACCGCTCCCCGCTCACGGCGGTGGCGGGCCTGGTCAGCGGCTACGCGCTGCACACCGTGCTCGCGGCGGCGGGACTGGCGGTCCTGGTGGCGGGATCACCGGCCCTGCTCACGGTGCTGACGGTGGTGGGAGCGGCGTACCTGGTGTGGCTGGGGTGGAGCGTGCTGCGCCGCCCGGGCACGCCGCTCGCCGGGGGTGACACCCCGGTGGCCGGCGGGCGGGTCTTCCTGCGCGGCGCGATGATCAGCGGACTGAACCCCAAGGGGCTCCTGCTCTACCTCTCCGTGCTCCCGCAGTTCCTCGTCACGGGGCGCGGTCACCTGCCGGTCCCGGCGCAGACCGCCGTCCTCGGGCTGCTGCACATGGCGTGCTGCGCCGTGGTGTACCTCGGGGTCGGCATCGCGGCGCGCGCGGTGCTGGGCGCGCGCCCGGCGGCGGCACGGGCGGTGGCGCGGACGTCGGGGGCGGCGATGCTGGGGATCGGGGCGTTTCTGCTGGTACAACGGCTGGCGACGCTGTAGCGGTGATCGTCGTACGCCGCCGCGGGGCAGCCGCCGCCGCCGCGCGCGGCCGTCACTTCCGCAGGAGTCTGAAGACGCGGATCTCGCGCGTCACCCGCCTGATACGTCGCGTACGGCGGCCAGAACGCCAGCACCGCCCGCCAGGCGGCCGCCCGCTCCTCACCCGCCAGCGGCAGCGCGGTCACGGGGATGTCCCGGCCCTTCCAGCTGATCTCGGCGTCGGGTCGGGCGAGCAGGTTGTGGGTCCAGGCGGGGTGACCGCTCCGGCCGAAGTCGGAACCGCCCAGCAGCCAGCTCCGCCCACCCTCCTCCGGCATGCAGGCGAGCGGCGTACGGCGGGGCAGGCCGCTCCGGGCGCCCGTGGAGGTCAGGATCACGCCGGGCAGCAGCAGCGCGCTGAGCAGCACCCTGCCCCGGTGAGGCGGTGGACGGCACGGTCGAGGGCGGGCACGACGTACGGGGCGGCCTTCGCGAAGCCCCTGGTCGAGGAGACCTTCTGGACGATCCCGGTGACACCCATCAGACGGTCACCTCCGCGTGCTCGAACAGCTGGGCCGTCTCGGCGGCATGGGCGCGCAGCCGGTGCACCGGGCCGAACAGCAGCTCGTCGCCTGCCGCCCGCTTGAAGGAGAGGTGGGCGTCGTGCTCCCAGGCGAACCCGAGACCGCCGTGGAACTGGATGCCCTCGGCCGCGGCGGTGCGCAGCGCCTCCAGGGCCTGGGCGAGGGCGAGCCCGCCGACCCGCTCACCGTGGGCGGTGGCCCAGGCGGCGTAGTAGGCCGCCGAGCGCGCCGCCTGCACCTGGACGTACACGTCGGCCAGTCGGTGCTTGACCGCCTGGAAGGAGCCGATGGGCCGTCCGAACTGCTCGCGTCGGCCCACGTGTTCGACCGTCCGCTCCAGCACACGGTCGGCGGCACCGACGGCCTCGGCGGCGAGCACGGCGGCGGCGGTGTCGCCGAGGGCGGCGAGAGCGGTCAGGGGGGTGGCGCCGGCCGTACGGGCGGGCGCCCCCTGCTCTTCGCCGAGCAACTCGGCCGGCACCTCCCTCAGTTGGATCCTCGCCCTCGGCCGGGTCGCGTCCAGGGCGGTCTGGCGCACGCGGGTCGTTCCGGGCGCGTCCCCCGGCACGAGGAACAGCAGCGTCCGGGACCGGGCGAACCCCCCGGTGTGCGCGGCGACGACGAGCAGTCCCGCGCTGTGGCCGTCCAGCACCTGGTCGACCTCCCCGTAGAGCCGCCAGCCGCCGTCCGCCGGGCGGGCCTGGACACCGCCCGCGCGGCCGCCGCCCGCCCAGTCGCCCGCGTTGCCGCCGGTCAGCGCGAGGGCGGTGGTGAGCTGGGACCCGGCGACGGCGAGGGTGGCGGTGAGCCGGCCGGCGGCGAGGCGCGGGAGCAGCTCGGTGCGCTGGGCGTCGGTCCCGAGGGCCAGCAGCAGGGGGGTGACGAGGACGGTGGTGGCGAGCAGCGGCGAGGGTGCCAGCGCGCGGCCGGTCTCCTCGGCGGCGAGGGCGAGCTCGGTCACCGAGCAGCCGACACCGCCGTAGGCCTCGGGGAGCGCGAGTCCGGGCAGGCCGAGCCGCTCGGACAGGGCCGACCAGAGGGCGGGGTCGTGGCCGGCGGGGGTGTCGAGGGCGGCGCGCAGCTGCTCGGGGGTGCAGCGGCGGCGGAGCAGTTCACGGAGGGTGCGACGGATCTCGTCCTGCTCCGGGGTGAAGCTGGTGTCCATGACGGGTCTCCTGAATCTGACGGGCAGTCATATTAGGCCGTCGCCGGCCGGCCGCCCAGAGTAAGTTCTGATGTACCGTCAGAAACATGGCTGCTGCTACCCGGAAAGTCGCCGTGGTGGGCGTGTCCCTGTCCGACTGCGGCCGTGTGGACGAGGCCACCCCCTACACCCTGCACGCCCAGGCGGCCCGCCGGGCCCTCGCGGACGCCGGTCTGGACCGGGTGGTCGTCGACGGCTTCGCGTCGGCCGGCACCGGCGTGCTGGCGCCGGTGGAGGTGGCCGAGTACCTGGGCCTGCGCCCCACCTGGGTCGACTCCACGTCGGTCGGCGGTGCCACCTGGGAGGTGATGGCGGCGCACGCGGCGGACGCGATCGCGGCGGGGCACGCGCGGGCGGTCCTGCTGGTGTACGGCTCGACCGCCCGCGCGGACGTCAGGGCCGGGCGGCGCACGGGGAACCTCTCCTTCGGCACGCGCGGGCCGCTCCAGTTCGAGGTGCCCTACGGCCACACCCTGATCGCCAAGTACGCGATGGCGGCCCGGCGTCACATGATCGAACACGGCACGACGATCGAACAGTTGGCGGAGGTGGCGGTACAGGCGCGGGCGAACGCGGCGCTCAACCCCGACGCCATGTTCCGGGCGCCGATCACCGTCGACGACGTGCTGGACGGACCGGTGATCGCGGACCCCTTCACCAAGCTGCACTGCTGCATCCGCTCCGACGGCGGCGCGGCGGTCCTGCTGGCCGCCGAGGACGTCGTACGGGACTGCCGTACCGCTCCGGTGTGGATCCTCGGCACCGGCGAGCACGTCTCGCACGCCGCCATGTCCGAGTGGCCCGACTTCACCCGGTCCCCGGCGGCGGTGAGCGGACGGCTGGCGTTCGAACGGGCCGGGGTGCGGCCGTCGGAGATCGACTTCGCGCAGATCTACGACGCCTTCACGTACATGACCCTGGTGACACTGGAGGACCTGGGCTTCTGCGCGAAGGGTGAGGGCGGGGACTTCGTCGGGAAGGGGCGGCTCAGGGTCGAGGGCGGACAGCTTCCGGTGAACACCGACGGGGGCGGTCTTTCGGCGCAGCACCCCGGGATGCGGGGGCTCTTCCTGCTGGTGGAGGCGGTGCGGCAGTTGCGCGGGGAGGCGGGCGCGCGGCAGGTGCGCGGGGCGGACGGGGGGCTGCCGCGGCTGGGAGTGGCGTCGGGGACGGGGGGATGGTTCTGCTCCTCGGGGACGATGGTGCTGGGTCGCTGACGGAACATCGGCTCCCGGCGTGGTGTTGTGGGACGGAGAGGCTGTTCGACGACGACGCCGCTGGAGGAGACCCGTCATGGCACTGACCCGGGAAGAGCGCGAGGAGTTCCTGGCCGAGCCGCACATCGCCGCGCTGGCGGTGGCCGGGGAGGAGGGCCGGGCGCCGCTGAGCGTGCCGATCTGGTACCAGTACGAGCCCGGCGGTGACGTGTGGGTCCTGACGGGGCTGGACTCCCGTAAGAACCAGCTGATCGGCGCGGCCGGGCGCTTCACGCTGATGGTCGACCGGGTCGAGCCCACCATCCGGTACGTGTCGGTCGAGGGGCCGGTCGTGGAGACGGTCCCGGCCACCGTGGAGAAGCTGCGCGAGATCTCCGCGCGCTATCTGCCGGCCGAGAAGGTCGAGGGGTACGTCGACTTCTCCTGGAAGAACCACGGCGACATGGTGGTCATCACCATGCGACCGGAGCGCTGGGTGTCGTCCGACCTCGGCGCGGTATAGGGAGGGGCTCCTCCCACTCGACGGCATGGAAGCTGATCTGCACGCGCTCCTGAGGACCCTGCGGGTGTGGGACCCCGAGGTCACGTCCCTGCCGCCGTTCGACCCCGACGCCGCACCCGCCGCCCCGCTCCCCCTCTTCACCACCTGGTTCGCCGAGGCGGTGGCGGCGGGCCAGCCGGAGCCGCACACCATGTCGCTGGCCACCTCCGACGAGGAGGGCCGGCCGGACGTGCGGATCGTGATGCTGCACGGCGCGGACGCCGAGGCCTGGACGTTCGCCACCCACGCCACCAGCCGCAAGGGCCGCGAGCTGGCCTCCCGGCCGTACGCCGCGCTGAGTTTCTACTGGCACCTCCAGGGCCGCCAGATCCGCGTCCGCGGCCCCGTCACCACCGCCCCGCCGGCGGAGAGTCTGGCCGATCTGCACGCCCGCTCGACCGGCGCGCTGGCCGCCGCGCTGACCGGCCGCCAGAGCGAGCCGCTGACCTCCCTGGAGGACCTCGCCGAGGCGTCCGAGGCGGCCTGGTCCCAGGCCCGGCAGAATCCCGGCGCCCCGTCCCCGACCTGGACGCTGTACCGCCTCCGCCCGGACGAGATCGAGTTCTTCCAGGGCGACGAGCGGCGCCGGCACGTGCGGCTCCGCTACGCGAGGAGCGGCGGGGAGTGGGTCAAGCAGTTGCTCTGGCCCTGAGGCCGGGCGTCCCGGTCCTCGGTGAGGGTCCAGGCGGGGGCTCCGGGAGCGGCCCCGTCGCCGGTCGTGTGCCTCACGGCCCGGACTCCACGGCGGTGGCCCGCGGGTCGGGCTCCGGGTCGGTCGCCAGGCGGGCGTGCAGGTGGACGTCTCGGAAGGCGTCCTGGCGGTCGGCCTCCCACATCGCGCCGCGCAGGGTGCCCTCGTAGGGGAAGCCGCAGTGCTGCGCTATCCGGCAGGAGGCGTCGTGGCCGACGGCGTGGCCGAGCTCCAGGCGGTGCAGGCCCAGGTCGGTGAAGGCCCAGTGGGCGGCGACGGCGAGGGCGCGGGTGGCGGCGCGGCGGCCACGGGCCTCGGGGAGGATCCAGTAACCGACGCGGGCGACGCGGAAGGTGTGGTCGATCTCGTTGACGCCGACGTGGCCGAGGGTCGTCCCCGTCTCCGCGTCGGTGATGCGGAAGGACGCGCCGGCGCCGGTCGCGGCGTTGTCGTCCCTCGCCCGGAGGGAGGCGCGGGCGGCGTCGAGGTCGGTGACCGGGCTCAGCGGGGTGTTCCAGCGCCGGAACTCCGGGTCCGACATGCCGCGCAGCCAGGCCTCGGCGTCCGCGTCGGAGGCGGGGTCCCAGCGGCGCAGGCGCAGCCCGTGGCCGTACGGCTCGGGGTGGGGGTGGGCGAAGGACGGGGAGTTCATGAGGGCCATCGCCCCATTCAAGTCCGTCGGCCGCCGGGTTTCACCCCGAATTCGGCCTGATCCGGAACACCGGGACGCCGTCCCGGAAGTCGGCCTCCAGTGCGGCGCCGGCCCGCAGCGCGCCCGCGCCGCCGTGGCCGACGATCTCCGTCATCATCCGCGGGCCCTCCGCGAGATCGACGACCGCGGCGACGTAGGGGGTGCGCGCGTCGAAGGGCGGGAGGTCGTTGCGGTGCACCACGGACCAGGTGTAGAGGGTGGCGAGGCCGCTCGCCTCCTCCCAGTCGACGTCCTCGCTCCAGCAGTGCGGGCAGGACTCCCGCGGGTAGTGGTGCGCCCGGCCGCACGCCCCGCAGCGCCGCACCAGCAGCCGGCCGCGCGCGGCCGCCTCCCAGTACGTCCGCGTGAAGGCGTCCGGCTCCGGTACGTCGTGGCGCGCGCTCACCCGAACCACCCCAGCGCGCCGTCCAGGGACCAGGTCTGCCAGGACATCCCGAGGAGCGCGACGACCGAGATCAGCGCCATCATCAGGTTCTGCCCCTGCTCGGCCCAGTCGTGGATCATGAGGACGAAGTAGACGGCGTTCAGAAGCAGCCCGCCGACGAGGGCGACCGGGGTCAGGAATCCGGCGATCAGGCCGAGCCCCAGGGCGAGTTCGGCGTACGCGACGACGCGAGCCATCACGCGGGGGCGGGGCTCGACCACCGTACGGAAGCCCGAACGCACGCCGCGCCAACGCTGCTTGGCGGCCACGTCGGCGGCCCACGCGATGCCCGAGCCGCCGAACCAGGCCTTCTTGTCCTTGTGCCGCCAGCTCTCCAGCCACCACAGCCCGAGCCCGATCCGCAGCACGGCCAGCCACTGCGCACCGGTGAGCCAGATCGTGTCCATGGGCGCTCCCGCCGACGACTTCGCCTATCTGACGGTACGTCAGTCAAGGCGGCCGGCGGCCAGGTGTCCAGCCCCGTGCAAGGTGTGCGCCGCTTCCCCCGATCGGACACAACCGGTCCCCCTGCACCACAGGCTCCGCCCGCTCCTCCCCCACCCGTGATCGATCCGCAACCAATTCCGGTCTTGACCGAGACCCATCAACCCGGCATGTGATTACGCTCCGTACCATGCCCGACTCCACAGCGCCCACCCACGAAGAGGACCCGAAGGCCACCCGGTCGACGGCGCCGAGCCCGCAGTCCGAGGACTCGACGGCCGGCGCGCGCCCGGAGGCCGGGAAAGCGCCTCGGCAGAAGGGCGGTCGGGCCGTGCGGCAGGCGCCCTCGGATCGGCCCGTCTACGTCATCGGCGGCGGGCCGGGCGGACTCGCTGCGGCACACGCCCTGCGGGCACGGGGAATCCGGGCCGTCGTCCTGGAGAAGTCCGACGGCGTCGGCGCCTCCTGGCGGCGGCACTACGACCGCCTGCATCTGCACACCACCCGGCGCCTGTCCGCCCTGCCCGGGCTGCCGATGCCGCGCCGCTTCGGGCGCTGGGCGTCGCGGGACGACGTCGTGCGGTATCTCGAGAAGTACGCCGAGCACCATGAACTGGAGATCGTCACCGGCGTCGAGGTGACCCGCGTCGAGCCCGCGCCCGACGGCACCGGCTGGCTGCTGCACGCCACCGGCGGCCGGCGGCTGACCGGCGGCGCGGTCGTCGTCGCCACCGGCCACAACCACACGCCCCGCGTCCCGCGGTGGCCCGGACGCGACACCTGGACCGGCGAGTTCCTGCACGCCTCCGCCTACCGCAACGCCGCGCCCTACGCCGGCCGGGACGTCCTCGTCGTCGGCGTGGGCAACACCGGCGCCGAGATCGCGGTGGACCTCGTCGACGGCGGGGCCGCGCGCGTACGGCTCTCGGTGCGCACCGCGCCGCACATCGTCAGGCGCTCCACCGCCGGCTGGGCCGCCCAGTACACCGGCATCCTGGTGCGCCGCCTCCCGGTCGGCCTCGTCGACCGGCTCGCCCGGCCGCTGGCCGCGGTCAGCGTGCCCGACCTCGCCGAGCACGGCCTGCCCCGCCCCGGCACCGGCCTCTACAGCAGGGTCACCGAGGGCGCGATCCCGGTCCAGGACGTCGGCCTCATCGACGCGATCCGCAAGGGCAAGGTCGAGATCGTCGCCGCGGTGGACTCGTTCGACGGCGAGAAGGTCGTCCTCGCCGACGGCGACCGCATCGGCCCCGAGGCGGTCGTCGCCGCCACGGGCTACGTCCGCGCCCTCGAACCACTCGTCGGCCACCTCGACGTCCTGGACGCCCGCGGCAGACCCGTCACGCACGGCGCCCGCACCCCGAAGGACGCCCCCGGCCTGTACTTCACGGGCTTCACCAACCCCATCAGCGGCATGCTCCGTGAACTCGCCCGCGACGCGGAGAAGATCGCGCGAGCCGTCGCCCGGCGCAGCGCCGACCGGGTCTCGCGCATCCCCGGCTGACCGGCGGTCCCGCCCCCTCGCCTCGATTCCGCCCGCACGACCATTTCCTGACTGTGCGTCAGTTCAGTAATCTGACAGCGCGTCAGTTAACAATGCCGTCACACAGAAGCGGGCGGACCGATGCTTGGATCAACCCACGGCACCCTCACCACCGACGCCCGCCGGGCACGGGTCATCGCCTGCGGCGACGGGCGGACCGGCCCCGCCGTCCACGGGCGGGCGGCGGCCGACGTGCACGACCTGGACGTCAGCGGCCGCCCGCTGTACGCCGACGTCCCCGATCTGGACCGCTTCTTCCGCCCCGGATCCGTCGCCGTGATCGGCGCCTCGGACACCGAGGGGCGCCCGAACACCGGCGTCACACGGCAGCTGATCCGCTGGGCCGAGCGGGTCGGCGCGCGGCTGCACCCGGTGCACCCCACCCGCCCGTCCGTCTTCGGCCTGCCCTGCGTCACCTGCGTCGCCGACCTGCCCGAACAGGTCGACCTCGCCGTACTGCTCGTCGCCGACCCGCTCCCGGTCGTCGAGGAACTCGCCGAGGCCAAGGTCAGGTTCGCGGTGGCCTTCGCGTCCGGTTTCGCGGAGACCGGCGAGGAGGGCGCCGCCGTGCAGGCCCGGCTCGGCGCCGCCGCCCGCCGCTCCGGGCTGCGCCTCCTCGGGCCGAACACCAATCTGAACGCCTTCGAGGACTTCCGCGAGGACCTGGACGGTCCGGCGATCGCGCTCATCACCCAGTCCGGCCACCAGGGCCGCCCCGTCTTCGCCCTCCAGGAACTCGGCATCCGACTCTCCCACTGGGCCCCCACCGGCAACGAGGCCGACCTGGAGACCGCCGACTTCCTCTCCTACTTCGCCGAACGCCCCGAGGTCGGTGCCATCGCCGCGTATGTCGAGGGCCTGAAGGACGGCCGTTCCTTCCTCCTCGCCGCCGACCGGGCCGCCCGGCGCAAGGTGCCCGTCGTCGCCGTCAAGGTGGGCCGCACGGAGACCGGCGCCCGCACGGCCGCCTCCCACACCGGCAAGCTGACCGGGGCGGACGCGGTGGTGGACGCGGCGATGCGGCAGTACGGAGTGATCCGCGTCGACGGCCTCGACGAACTCCAGGACACCGCCGCCCTGCTGGCCCGCGCCCGGCCGCCGCGCGCCGACGGGGTGGTCGTCTACTCCATCTCGGGCGGCACCGGCGCCCACGTCGCCGACCTGGCGACCGCGGCGGGACTGCGGCTGCCGGAGCTGTCCGAGGCCCGGCAGGCCGAGCTGCACCAGTGGATACCGCCGTATCTGAGCGTGGCCAACCCCGTGGACAACGGTGGTCACCCGGTGGGGGACCGACGTGGGCGGAAGATCATCGACGCGATCCTCGCCGACCCGGAGGTCGGGGTGCTGATCTGCCCGGTCACCGGTCCGTTCCCGCCGCTGAGCGACCGGCTCGTGCGAGACCTGGTGGACGCGGCCGAGCAGACGGACAAGCTGGTGTGCGTGGTGTGGGGGTCGCCGGTCGGCACCGAGCCGGCGTACCGGGAGGTGCTGCTCGGGTCCTCGCGCGTGGCCACCTTCCGCACGGTCGCCAACTGCCTCACCGCGGTGCGCGCGTACCTCTCCCACCACCGCTTCGTCAGCGGCTACCACTCCCCCTTCGACGACGCCCCGCGCACCCCCTCGCCGTCCTTCCGCAAGGCGCGCGAGCTGATGCGGCCGGGACAGCAGCTGAGCGAGCACGCGGCCAAGCAGCTGCTGCGGGCGTACGGGATCCGGGTGCCGCGCGAGCAGCTGGTGACCAGCGCGGCGGCGGCCGTACGGGCGGCGGGGCTGGTCGGCTATCCGGTGGTGATGAAGGCGTCCGGCGCCCAGCTCGCACACAAGACCGAGCTGGGCCTGGTCAAGATCGGGCTGACCTCCGCCGCCCAGGTCCGCGACGGCTACCGCGAGTTGACCGACATCGCACGCTACGAGGGCGTCTCCCTCGACGGCGTCCTGGTCTGCCAGATGGTCGAGCAGGGCGTCGAGATGGTCGTCGGCGTCACCCACGACGACCTCTTCGGCCCGACCGTGACGGTGGGGCTGGGCGGCGTCCTCGTGGAGGTCCTGAGCGACACCGTCGTCTGCGTACCCCCCTTCGGCGAGGACCAGGCCCGGACCGCCCTCGCCGAACTCCGCGGCCGCCCCCTCCTCGACGGCGTACGCGGCCGCCCCCCGGCCGACCTGGACGCACTGGTCGAAGTCGTCCTCCGGTTCCAGCGCATGGCCCTCGAACTGGGCCACGACCTCGCGGAACTCGACGTCAACCCCTTGATGGTGCTGCCCCGGGGCCAGGGGGCGGTGGCACTGGACGCACTGGCGGTGTGCCGGTGAGGCCGCCGCCCGCCGGCCCGCCCACCCGTCGACCACGACCCGCGCGGCACCGCCGTCCGCGTGGCCCGGTACCCGACCGACCGCGGCGGGCGGCGCGCCGGTCACCCGACGAAACGGAGCCCGAGCATGCCCAGACCCTGGATCCGCGTCACGACCGAAAACGGCGTCACCCACCTCACCCTCGACCGCCCCGAGGCCCTGGGGGCCCTCACCCCGGACATGCGCGACCAGTTGATCGCGTCGCTCACCGAGGCCTCCGCCGACCCCGGGGTGCGGGTCGTCGTCCTCGGGGGGACCGGGCGCGGCTTCTGTGCGGGGGCCGATCTGCGGGGTGGGGCGGTGGGTGGGGAGCGGGTCGCCGGGGACGTGGCCCGGACGCTCCGCCTGGGCGCGCAGCGGCTGATCGGCGCCGTGCTCGACTGCGAGAAACCCGTGGTCGCCGCCGTGAACGGCACGGCGGCGGGCCTCGGCGCCCATCTGGCGTTCGCCTGCGACCTCGTACTCGCCGCGGAGTCGGCCAGGTTCATCGAGGTGTTCGTCCGCCGCGGCCTGGTGCCGGACGGCGGCGGCGCGTATCTGCTGCCGCGGCTGATCGGGCCGCAGCGGGCGAAGGAGCTGATGTTCTTCGGCGACGCGCTGACGGCCGCCGACGCCGTACGCCTCGGTCTGGTCAACCGCGTCCTACCGGACGGTGAGTTGGGCAGGACGACCGCGGAGTGGGCGGCCCGCCTCGCCGTCGCGCCCACCCGCGCCCTCGCCCTCACCAAGCAGCTCGTCAACGCCTCCCTCGACACCGACCGCCCCACCGCCTTCGCCGCCGAGGCCGCCGCCCAGGAGATCAACATGACGACGGAGGACGCCAGGGAGGGCCTGACAAGCTTCACGGAACGCAGAGAACCGACCTACCGGGGACGCTGACCGGGCCCCCCTCAGTCCCGCTCCGGACTCCCCAGGCCCGGCGAGTCCGGATCCCCGACCACCAGGAGCAACTCCGGCTCCCTCCGTACCGCCGTCGCGAGGCTTCCTATCTGACGCATCGTCAGTTTCAATGAGGGTGTGATGGGACAAGCAGGGACGGCCGAAGCCGCCGTCCGGTATCTCAGGGCGGCCGGGGCCCGGGGTCCCGTGGAGGCGTTGCCGCGGCCGGAGTTGCGGTGTGTGCGGGACGGTGAGCGGGCGCCCGTCGACCAGCGGGAGTTCCGTCGCGTCCTCGGGAGCTTCGCGACCGGCGTCACCGTCGTCACCGCTCCCGCGGCCGACGGCGCCGCCGGATTCGCCTGCCAGTCCTTCTCCTCCCTCTCCCTCGACCCGCCCCTCGTCGCCTTCATGGTCGGCCGTACGTCGACGACCTGGCCCCGCATCGCCCGCGCCGGGGTCTTCTGCGTGAACGTGCTGAGCGCCGGGCAGGGCGAGCTGTGCCGGGGGTTCGCGGTGAGCGGCGCCGACAAGTTCGCCGGGGTCGCCCACGACCCCGCGCCCGTCTCGGGCTCCCCCCGCCTGGCCGGCACCCTCGCCTGGATCGACTGCACGATCCACGCGGTGCACACGGGCGGGGACCACCTCATCGTGGTGGGTCGGGTCGACGCGCTGGGGGCGGGAAGCGGCGAGGGCGGGGCTCCGCTGCTGTTCCACAACGGGCGCTTCCTCTGAGGCCTGAACGGGCGCTGTCTCCGAGGCCTAGGGGATGGCCAGCTCGGCCCAGATGGTCTTCCCCGACGAGGTGTACCGCGTGCCCCAGCGCTGGGACACCTGGGCGACAAGGAACAGCCCCCGGCCCCCCTCCTCGTCCCGACGCGCTCGCCGCAGGTGAGGTGCGGTGTGCACCTTGTCGGAGACCTCGCACAGCAGGCAGCGGTCCCTGATCAACCTCAGCACGACCGGCCCGGTGGCGTACCGGATGCTGTTGGTGACCAGTTCGCTCACCACGAGCGCGGCGTTGAACGACAGGGCGGACAGGCCCCAGGTCTCCAGCTGGCGCTCGGTGACCGTGCGGGCGTGTGCCACCAAGGCCGGGTCGGACGGCAGCTCCAGGTCCGCCACACGGTCGGAGTCGAGCCGCCGGGTGCGCACGAGCAGCAGCGTGGCGTCGTCCGCCTGCGGCCCGGGCGGCAGGGTCGACAGCGCCCGGTCGCACAGTTCCTCCAGCGGGCACCGTTGCCAGGTGAGCACATGGGCCAGGCGGTCGATCCCGGTGTCGATGTCGGTGTGCCGGTCCTCCACGACACCGTCGGTGAAGAACGCCACGACGCTGCCGTCGGCCAGGCTCAGCTCCACGTTCTCGTAGGGCAGGCTGCCCAGCCCCAGGGGTGGTCCCGGCGCCAGCCCCGACAGGGCGACCGAGCCGCCCGCGTCGGAAACGATCGGCGGGGGATGGCCCGCGCTCGCCCAGACGCAGCGGCCCCCGACCGGGTCGTAGATCGCGTACAGGCACGTCACCCCGAGCCCCTCGGCGCTCGTCCCGTCGTCCGCGCGGTGTTCGGATTCCTGTGCCACCAGGCCGTCGAGCCGGGTGAGCAGCTCGGCCGGGTCCAGGTCCAGCAGGGCCAGGGTCCGTACGGTGGCGCGCAACCGGCCCATGGTCGCGGCCGCGTGCACGCCGTGGCCCACCACGTCGCCGACCGTCAGACCCACTCTGGCGCCGGACAACGGGATCAGGTCGAACCAGTCGCCGCCCACGCCCACGCGGCTGTCGGCGGGCAGATAGCGGTACGCCACCTCTACCGCGCTCTGCTCGGGCAGGTGCTGTGGCAGCAGGCTGCGCTGCAGTACCAGGGCCGCCGCATGCTGGCTGGTGTAACGGCGCGCGTTGTCGATGCCGACCGCCGCTCGCTCGGCCAGCTCCACGGCGAGGGTCTGCTCCTCCGGCCCGAACGGGTCGGGGTTGCTGCTGCGCCGGAAGGTGGCAAGTCCCAGGACCGCGTCGCGGGTGAGCAAAGGGACGAAGAGGCACGAGTGCGCGGCGGCCCACGGGTCGGAAGGGGCGGAAGGGGAGTCGTCGGCGACGGGACGGCTGGTGGCCAGACTCAGTGCCTGCGGTGACGACGGCGGGTAGGAGACGGCGCTGGTCCGGAAGTCCTCCGGGGTCCGGCCGTGCATCCGCAGCAGATTGTGTCCCGGCGCCGATCCCGTCGGCGGCTGCCGCCCCTCGATGACCGCCGGAGGCAGGTCCACCAGCACCTCGTCGGCCAGCTGCGGCACCGCCACGTCGGCGAGTTCCGCGGCCGTGCGGCGCACGTCCAGCGAGGCGCCGATGCGCTTTCCCGCCCGCACCAGCAGCGACAGCCGTTCCTGGGCCCGGTAGCGGTCCGTGATGTCCAGCGACTCCTCGAACAGCCCCAGCGGTTCGCCGCGGGCGTCCACCAGCCGGTGGTACGAGCAGGACCAGACGTGCTCGCGCACCGGGTCGGCGGGGGCACGACCGCGATAGTGCATGCCCATGACCGGCTCCCCCGTCGCCATCACGTGCTCCATCACCTGGTCCTCGTCCGGGGAGTGATGGCGGGAGATGAACTCGCCTTCGGGAAAGAGGTCCTCCGCCGGCCTGCCGATGTACTGGGCGATCCCCGCGAGTTCCATGTCGGTGGAGGCGTTTCCCCACACGACGCGCTTGTCGGTGTCGAAGATCGTCAGGCCGACGGAGGACTCGGTGGCCAGTCCCTGCAGCATGGCCAGCTGCGCCTCCCAGCCGCGCAGCGCCTCCAGATCGGCCGCGACCACCACCGTCGCGGCGACGCCCCGGTTCACGAGCGGGCTGAAGGTCACGGCCGCGCGCAGCGCGCGTCCGTCAAGGCAGCGAAGGTCCAGGACGGCGCTGCGGGGCCTGTGCGCCCCGCAGAGCGCGGACAGCCGCTGCCCGGGGGTCGCCGCCAGCAGCCGGGCGGCCGGCAGGCCGAGGACATCCTCGGGGGGGTGTCCCAGAAGGCGCTGGGCCGAGGACGCCCAGCCGGAAACGAGGCCGTCGGCGTCGAGCACGGCGACGGCGGCCTTGGAGAGGTCCAGAGGGCTGTGGAAATCGACGTTGGCCGCGTTCGGAAAACGATCCATCACACCGCTTCCCTCCGTGCACCCTCAGCATCCCGTGCCGCGGGACGGAGGACAACCGCACGCGCGATCACCGGCCCACACCTGACGGCCGCCGACGGTTTCGCGGGAGGCCCGGCACCGCGGCCGGGCGATCACCTCGTCCGCCTCCATGCCTTCACAGAGCGCGCCCCCGGCGGATCACCAGCGCCATCAGCGCCGCCGCCGCGCACAGCGCCCCGGAGGCGTACCACATCACGTCGTACGAGCCGAACACGTCGCGCGCGACTCCGCCCGCGAAGGCCACCGCCGCCGCGCCGACCTGGTGCGACGCCAGTACCCAGCCGAACACGATCGCGCTGTCCTCGCCGTAGTGCTCCCGGCACAGCGCCATCGTGGGCGGCACGGTGGCGACCCAGTCGAGTCCGTAGAAGACGATGAAGAAGATCATCGGCGGATGCACGCTGGGCGCCAGCAGCATCGGCAGGAACAGGAGGGAGACGCCGCGCAGCGCGTAGTACACCGCCAGCAGCCGCCGCGCGTCGAACCGGTCGGTGAACCAGCCGGAGGCCACCGTACCGACGACGTCGAACACCCCGATGACCGCCAGCAGCGAGGCCGCCGCGGTGATCGGCATGCCGTGGTCGTGCGCGGCCGGCACGAAGTGGGTCTGGATGAGTCCGTTCGTCGAGGCGCCGCAGATCGCGAACGTCCCGGCCAGCAGCCAGAAGGGCCCTGTCCGGACGGCGGAGAGGAGCACTCCCACCGCCCGCCGCGCCGCCCCCGGCACGGGCGCCGGCTTCGGCACGAACTCCTTCGCGCCGTACGGCTTCAGGCCCACGTCCGCCGGGTGGTCCCGCAGCAGCAACCACACGAAGGGGACCACCGCGAGGGCGGCGAGCGCCACCGTGACGGCGGCCGGCCGCCAGTCGTGGGTCTCCACGATCCAGGACAGCACCGGCAGGAAGATCAGCTGCCCGGAGGCCGAGGCGGCGGTGAGGATGCCGGTGACCAGGCCGCGCCGCTCGGTGAACCAGCGGTTGGTCACGGTCGCCGCGAAGGCCAGCGCCATCGACCCGCTGCCGAGACCGACCAGCAGGCCCCAGCACAGCAGCAGCTGCCAGGCCGCCGTCATCCACACCGTCGCGCCCGAGCCGATCGCGATCACGGTCAGCGCGCCCGCGACCACCCGCCGGATGCCGAAGCGGTCCATCAGCGCGGCGGCGAAGGGCGCGGTCAGGCCGTACAGGGCGAGGTTGACGGAGACGGCCGCGCCGATCGTGCCGCGCGACCAGCCGAACTCCTGGTGCAGCGGGTCGATCAGCAGCCCCGGCAGGGAGCGGAAGGCGGCCGCGCCGATGATCGTCACAAAGGCGACAGCGGCGACGAACCATGCGCGGTGGATGCGCGGACGCCTCGGCTCCGGCTTCCTCGCGACGACTGCGGCTTCACTTGTCTGGGTCACGACATAGAGCTTCAGGCCCCGGTTCCCCGCGATCGAGTGGCCCGGAGGACAGCATTCGTTAGGATCGGGCCATGGATACGGCCGCTGTTCCCTTCCGTCCCCACCGTGTCGTCGTCCTCGTCCTCGACGGCGTGCTCCCCTTCGAGCTCGGCATCCCGCACCGCATCTTCGGGCGCCCCAAGGACACCCAGGGCCGGCGCCTGTACGAGGTCGTCACCTGCTCGGTACGGCCACCGGGCACCGTCGACACCGACGCCGACTTCGCCCTCCACGTCGGGCACGGCCCCGAGATGCTCGCCACCGCCGACACGGTGATCATCCCGGCGTCGTACGAGCTCGGCCCGGTCCAGGAGAAGGGCGTCCTCACCGACGAGCTGGCCGCCGCCCTCGCCCACATCCGTCCCGGCACCCGCCTCGCCTCCATCTGCACCGGCGTGTACGTCGTCGCCGCCGCCGGCTACCTCGACGGCCGCCCGGCGACCACGCACTGGGCCGACGCCGACCGCCTGCAGCGGCTCTTCCCGCGCGTCAGGGTCGACCCGGGGGTCCTGTTCATCGACGACGGCGACGTCCTGACCTCGGCGGGCGTCGCCGCCGGCATCGACCTGTGCCTGCACATGGTGCGCCGCGACCACGGCACGGCGGTCGCCAACGAGGTCGCCCGGCACACCGTCGTACCCCCGCACCGCGACGGCGGCCAGGCGCAGTACATCGAGCGGCCGCTGCCCGAACCGCAACAGGCCTCCACCACCACCGCCCGCGCGTGGGCGCTCGGCCGGCTGCACGAGCCGATCCAGCTGCGCGACATGGCCGAGCAGGTGGCGATGTCGGTCCGCACCTTCACGCGCCGGTTCCGCGAGGAGGTCGGCGTCAGTCCCGGCCAGTGGCTCACCCAGCAGCGCGTCGAACGCGCCCGGCACCTCCTGGAGTCCACCGGACTCTCCGTCGACCAGGTGGCCCACGACGCGGGCTTCGGCACGGCCCAGTCGATGCGGCAGCACCTCCAGGCGGCGCTCGGCGTGACACCGACGGCGTACCGGCGGACGTTCCGCACGGAGGGGAGCACCGCCGTCAGAAGGTGAGCACCGCCGTCAGAAAGTGAGCACCGCCCGTGCCACCCGCCCCGCCTCCGCGTCGGCCCGCGCCTTGTCGAAGTCCTCGACCGGGTACGTCTCGCTGACCAGTTCGTCGAGGAGGAGGAGGCCCTGCCGGTACAGCTCGGCGTACAGGGCGATGTCCCGCTGGGGACGCGAGGAGCCGTAACGGCAGCCGAGGACGGACTTGTCCAGGTACATCGAGGAGACCACGAACGAGGCCTCGGCCCCCGCCGGCGGCACTCCCAGCAGGACGGCCTGACCGCGCCGGTCCAGCAGGTCGATCGCCTGCCGGATCAGCTCCACCCGCCCGACGCACTCGAAGGCGTGGTCCGCGCCCGTCGGCAGGATCTCCCGCACGCCGGCCGGCGAGGTCAGGAAGTGGGTCGCCCCGAACTGCCGGGCCACCGCCTCCTTCGCCGGGTTGGAGTCCACGGCCACGATCCGCAGGGCGCCCGCGAGCCGCGCGCCCTGGAGGACGTTCAGCCCGACGCCGCCCGCGCCGATCACGAGGACGCTGTCACCGCGGTCCACGCGGGCCCGGTTCAGCACGGCCCCGACCCCGGTCAGCACCCCGCAGCCGATGAGCGCGGCGGACGTCAGCGGGATGTCCTCGGGGATCCGCACCGCCTGCACGGCCTTCACCACCGTCCGCTCCACGAACGCCGAGTTGGAGGCGAACTGGTGCAACGGCAGGCCGTCCCGCGTGAAGGGCCGCCCCGGCCGCCCGATCGCCCGCCGGCACATCGTCGGCCGACCCCGGTCGCAGTCGGCGCAGGTCCCGCAGTTGGCGAGCGTGGACAGCGCCACATGGTCGCCGGGCGCCACATGCCGGACGCCCTCCGCCACCGCCTCCACCACGCCCGCACCCTCATGGCCGAGCACCACGGGAACGGGGAAGGGTATGGTCCCGTCCACCACGGACAGATCGCTGTGACACAGCCCGGCCGCGGCGACCGCCACCCGCACCTCACCGGCCCCGGGCTCCCGTACCTCCAGGTCGTCCACGACCTGGACCTGGTTTCCGTCGAAGACCACGCCTCTCATCACGACGCTCCCTTGGGTTCCCTCGGCAGACCGAGCACCCGCTCGGCGATGATCGTGCGCTGGATCTGGTCCGAGCCGCCGTAGATGGTGTCGGCCCGGCTGAACAGGAACGTCCGCTGGTAGTCGTCGAGTTCGTACGGCACCTGCGCCGACCACCGCACCGTCCCGACCCCGGCCGCCGCCCCCCGCGCCTGCATCGCCAGCTCCCCCAGCCGCTGATGCCAGCCTCCCCACAGCAGCTTGGCCACGCTCGACGCGCCCGCGTCCCCCGAACCGCCCAGTGTCCGCAGCGCGTTCCACCGCATCACCCGAAGCGCGGCCCACTGGCGCACCAGCCGCTCCCGTACGACCGGATCGTCCACCGCCCCCGAGTCGAGGGCCGCCCGCACCACGCGCCCCAGCTCCTCGGCGAATCCCACTTGCTGGGCCAGCGTCGACACCCCCCGCTCGAACCCGAGCAGGCTCATCGCGACCCGCCACCCAGCGCCCTCCCCGCCCACGACGTGCTCCACGCGCGCGCGTGCCCCGTCGAAGAAGACCTCGTTGAAGTCGCTCGTGCCGGTCAGCTGCCGGATGGGCCGCACCTCGATCCGCCCCGGCTGGTCCATCGGCACCAGCAGGAAGCTCAGCCCGTGATGCCGCCGCGACCCCGCCTCCGTGCGCGCCAGCACGAAACACCAGTCCGCCTCGTGCGCCAGCGAGGTCCAGATCTTCTGCCCGGTGACGCGGTAGTACGTCCCGCCCGGCTCCCGCACCGCCGCGGTGCGCACGCCCGCCAGGTCCGAGCCCGCGCCCGGCTCGCTGTACCCCTGGCACCACAGCTCGTCCCCGGCGGCGACCGGCGGCAGGAAGCGGGTCTTCTGCTCCTCGCTGCCGTGCGCGATGAGGGTCGGGGCGAGCAGGTTCTCGCCGATGTGCCCGGAGCGCGGCGGCGCCGCGGAGCGGGCGTACTCCTCGGCCCAGGCGACCTGCTGCGTCAGGGAGGCCCTCCGGTTGCCCCACCCGTCCGCCGCCCACCCGATCCCGATCCACCCGGCCTTGCCGAGCGTCCGCTCCCAGTCACGGCGGTCCTGCGCCTCCCCGGCATGCCCGTCCAGCCAGGCCCGCGCCTCACCTCGAAACGCCTCGTCCTCGACGGTGAACCCGAACTCCACGGCGTCCTCCTAGATTCCGGCCGACATCAACGCCCTCTGGGGCGCGGGACTGCATCCCTGCGCGGCTCCGCCGCGTGGGCGCGCCCAGCCACGACGCGGCCGCACCCGCCACACCGCAAGAGCCCCGAGCTCTCAGGCGTTCGGCCGCTCCCCGGATCTCGCCGCCCGCTCCATCCCCGCCACCCGCTCCAGCATCGGCATCGGATCCACCCCCACGGACCCCGGCAGGAACGCGGCGATCCGCTCCGGCGTCCACGCGCCCTCCGCATAGGCCGAGCGCAGCTCCCGCGGCTGCGCCCACACCGCGATCTTCGGCCCGGCGATCGTGTACACCTGTCCGGTGATCCCGGCCTCCCGGGCCCGCGTGGACAGCAGATAGACCACCAGCGCGGCCACGTCCTGCGGGTCCCCGATCTCCGTCAGCTCCATCGGCACGTCCGCCGACATCCGCGTACGCGCCACCGGCGCCACCGCGTTCGCTGTCACCCCGTACTTGTGCAGCCCCAGCGCGGCACTGCGCACGAGCGAGATGATCCCGCCCTTCGCCGCGCTGTAGTTGGCCTGCGACGCGGACCCCTGGTGGTTGCCGCTGGTGAAGCCGATCAGGGTGCCGCCCCGCTGCCGCCGCATGACCGCCGACGCGGCCCGGAACACCGTGAACGTGCCCTTGAGATGAGTGGCGACCACCGGGTCCCACTCCTCCTCGGTCATGTTGAACAGCATCCGCTCCCGCAGGATCCCGGCGACACAGACGACCCCGTCGAGCCGCCCGTACGACGCCAGCGCGACGTCGACCACGCGTTGGCCGCCGGCCATGGTGGAGATGTCGTCGGCCACCGCGACCGCCTCGCCGCCCGCGGCCTCGATCTCCTTGACCACGGCGTCCGCGATCCCACTGGTGGGTGAGGCCCCGTCGACGGCCACCCCGTAGTCGTTGACGACGACCCGTGCTCCCTCGGCGGCCGCCGCGAGCGCGACCGCACGGCCGATGCCGCGTCCCGCCCCTGTCACGACGACGACCTCGCCGGTCAAGAAGTTCCCCACGCCCGGCCCCTTCCCGCAGGTTCTGACGGACCGTTAGATTTTATGACCCGTCAGATGCCCGGACACAAGCCCCGGGGAGGGCCCATGTCGTTGCCGGCCGAGTTCCACGAGATCGCCAAGCGCGTGAACAACTGGGGCCGTTGGGGGGCGGACGACGAGATCGGGACGCTCAACCTGATCACCGACGAGGTGGTCCGGCGGGCCGCCGGCGAGGTCCGCACCGGAAGGCGAGTGCCGCTCGCGCTGCCGTTGCGCCAGGACGGCGTGCAGACCGGGATGATCCCCGGGCGGGTCAATCCGCTGCACGTCATGGTGCAGATCAACCAGGAGCTGTTCGGGCCGGGCACGGTCGCGTGCAGCGACGACGCGGTGACCATGGGACTCCAGGCGGGCACCCACTGGGACGCCCTCACTCATGTCTCGCACTCGGGCCGGCTCTACAACGGCCGCCCGGCGGGCACGGTCACCGCGCACGGCGGCGCCGAGTTCAGCGGCATCGGCACGGTGCGGCACCTGGTCTCGCGCGGTGTACTGCTGGACGTCGCCCGCGCGCGGGGGACGGACCGCCTGGACGGGGGACACGCGGTCACCCCGGAGGACCTGGACGCGGCGGAGGACCTGGCGGGCACGCGCGTGCGCGCCGGCGACGTCGTGCTCGTACGGACGGGTCAGATACGGGCCTGTCTCGCCGGGGACAAGCACGGGTACGCCCATCCCTCGCCGGGGCTGTCGATGCGTACGCCCGCGTGGTTCCACGCGCGCGATGTCGCGGCCGTCGCGAACGACACCCTCACGTTCGAGGTCTTTCCACCGGAGACGGAGGATTTGTGGCTGCCCGTGCACGCGCTGCATCTGGTGGAGATGGGGATGCCGCAGGGCCAGAACTGGAATCTCGAAGAGTTGTCCACAGCCTGTGGACAATCGGGTCGCTACGCGTTCCTGCTGACGGCCACACCCGAGCCGTTCACCGGCGCGACGGGCGCCCCGGTGGCGCCGGTCGCCGTGCTGTAGCGGCGGACGACCGGGCGTGCCGTGCGGTGAATCCGGACGGCGGCGCGTACGCGCCCGCCCCGAGCACGGCGCCACGCGCCGCCATCCGGCTCCGGCGTAACCCGCCCCGGCCTCCCCTGCCCGATGAGCGAACCCACGCCGAAACACGAGTCGCACTCGACGAGGGTTTCCGTCGCGTCAACCCTCGTCGTCCCCTCGCGGCGATTCGCTGCTCTCAGCGTGATCAGTCGGACACGCCGCGTCAACAGCGGTTCGGGGATTTGCCGGTTACGTCCCGTGCGGCGGAGGCGCGCACGGAAGCACACGCGGGCGCACATCCCGCACCGGGCCTGGCGCGTCCGACGCTTTTGCCCTCGTGACCCCGGGTACGACACCGGGCGCCTCAGACTGCCTCGTACGCCAGCCCTTCGTAACCCTCGTACCCGTCGAGCCCTTCCAGGCCCTCGCAGACGCCCACCGCGCCGCCCCCGTACGCCATGGCCGCGGTACGCGGTTCGGCGCAGCGGTCCAGTTCGCACCAGATCTGCTTGCCGACGCCGTCGGGGCTCCAGCCCCAGCGGTCGGCGAGGCCGTCGACGAGCGCGAGGCCACGGCCGCCGGTCTCCTCGCCGTCCACCCACCGGGGGACCGGGGCGCTGGTGCTGCCGTCGGCGACCTCCACGCGGACGGTGGCGGGCTGGGGCAGGGAAAGGCGCAGCACGGCGGGGCAGCCGGTGTGCACGACGGCGTTGGTGACAAGTTCGGAGACGAGCAGGACCAGCGTCTCGGCGAGGGGTTCATCGGCTGCTATTCCGCACCCGGCAAGCCGCGAGCGGGCCCACCGACGGGCGCGCCCCACTTCCGCGGGGTCGGGCCGGATCTCCAGCTGCACTTGAAGCACCTGCACCGCTCACACCATCCGAACCGGTGGACACAGAGGCTCGCGCCTCAGGAGGGCCACGATCGTAGCCATTTTCTGCATGACCAGAACAACGGCCAGAGCAGAGATCACGGAACGTGAATCCCTTACGCAACAGCATGGTTGACGTACAGTCACCCCAACAAGCGCTTCGGGCATATTCCAGCGCGAAGGAGTACCCGTGCGGCATACTGTGCGACGCTCGCCGCAGAGAGTCGAACAGGCGGCGGAACAAGGCCCGTCACCGGCGTTGCTCGAGCTCGGAACCTCTCGCATCTCACACAAGGTACCGGAGCGGACCTTCGACTCCAGGACGTGACAAGTCACACCTAGGACACAAGCCGATATCAACGCTCCGTAATACCGGCGTGCCACAATCCGCGACATCCCGTATTACAGGGTTCGTCGACGCCGCAGGCAGGGGCCCTGTCAGAGCCCTTCGGCCAACAGATCGCGCGCGAGCACCTCCTCACTCTCCGTGACACCGCCCGCACGCTGGGTCCGCACCCAGGTCCGCTTCAGATGCAGGTGCACCTCCGCCTCCCAGGTGAAGCCCATGCCACCGTGCACCTGGAGGCAGTCGCGGGCGCCGCGCACGGCCGCCTCGTCGGCGAGCAGCCGGGCCGCGGCGACGTCCACGGGGTCCGCCGTGACGGCCGCCGCGTACACGGCGGCGCGCGCCACCTCCACCCGGACCAGGGACCGCGCGCACAGCTGCTGCACGGCCTGGAAGGCTCCGATCGGGCGTCCGAACTGCTCACGGGTCCGGGCGTGTTGCGCCGCCAGCTCGCACGTACGCACGGCCGTGCCGAGCTGCTCGGCCGCCGTGAGCAGCACGGCCACCGGATCCGCCACCCCCCGGGCCCCCGGCACCCGGTGCAGCGGCGTCAGCGGATCCACCGACCGCAACCCCACGGCCCCGGAGGCGTCGCCGCGCACGGCGTCGGCCTGCGTCAGCCACTCCACCAGCCCGCCCGCGTCGACGGCGGCCACGACGGCCGCCCCGTCCGCCGCGCCGGCCACCTCGCCCGCAGCGAGGTGCGTGGCGAGCAGCGGACCGGGCAGCAGCGCCCGCCCGGCCTCCTCGAACGCCAACACGGCCTCCGGCAGCCCGAGTCCCACGCCGCCCCGCGCCTGCGGCAGGCGCAGCGCGAAGAACCCCGCCGCGCCCAGCTCTCGCCACAGCGCCCGGTCCAGTGCGGGCGCCGCCCGCTCCACGGCCGTCCGGCGCGCCCCGCCGTCGAAGCGCCGGTCGAGCAGTTGGCGCAGCGCGGCCCGCAACGCGCGTTGCTCCGAAGTGAGTTGGAAGCGCACGGCTACCGCCCCTTCGGCAGGCCGAGGATCCGTTCGGCCACGATGGTGTGCTGGATCTGCGAGGTGCCGGCCGCGATGGTGTACGACAGCGAGGACAGCCGGTCGAGTGTCCACGGCCGGTCCAGGTCGAGCGCCTCGGGGCCCAGGACGTCGGCGGCGGCGTCGTAGAGGTCCTGGCGCGCGTGCGAGTACCTCAGTTTGAAAACCGAACCCCCGACCCCGGGGACCCCGCCCGAGGCCTCCGCCTCGCTCACGTTCCACTGGGTGAGCCGCCACAGCGCCCGGAACTCGGCGTTCAGCCGCCCCAGCCGCCGGCGCAGGACCGGATCGTCCCACCGGCCGTTCTTCCGGGCCTCGCGTGCGAGGTCGCCCAGCACCCGGCGGCAGGCCACCACCTCACCCACGAACGCCGTGCCGCGTTCGAACGACAGCGTCACCATGGTGACCCGCCAGCCGTCGTTCTCGTCGCCGACCCGGTTGGCGACGGGCACCCGCACCTCGTCGAGGAAGACCTCGGCGAACTCGGCCGAGCCGGCGAGGGTGCGCAGCGGCCGTACGGTGATGCCCGGCGCGTCCATCGGCATGGCCAGCCAGCTGATCCCCCGGTGCCGGGGCGCGGCGGTGTCCGTGCGCACCAACAGCTCGCACCAGTCGGCGACTTCGGCGTGCGAGGTCCAGATCTTGGAGCCGGAGACCACGTAGTCGTCGCCGTCCCGCCACGCGCGCGTGCGCAGTGCCGCGAGGTCGGACCCGGCGTCCGGTTCGCTGAAGCCCTGGCACCAGACCTGCTCGCCGCGCAGGACGGGCGGCAGCCAGCGGGCGCGCTGCGCCTCGGTCCCCTCCGCGGCGATGGTGGGCCCGGCGTGCAGCAGGCCGACGAAGTTGGCGCCCACGTAGGGGGCGCCGGCCCGCTCGGTCTCCTCCAGGAAGATCAGCCGCACGGTCGGGGACGCGTCCCAGTGGACGTCGCCGTACCCGGCGTCGTACAGCGTCCGCTGCCAGCCGAGGTCGTAGGCGCGCCGCCCCGGCCAGTCGTCCGGGGACGGCTTGGCCGGCAGGGAGGGCAGCACGCCCTTCAGCCACTTGCGCAGGCCGGCCCGGAACTCCTCCTCCTCGGGCGTGTACGTCAGGTCCACTACCGGTCCAGGTCGAGGTCCAGCATGCGGATGGCGTTGCCCCGCATCAGCTTGTACACGGTCTCGTCGTCGAGGCCCTTGACGTGGTCGAGGGCCACCTCCTTGGTGTGCGGGAACGTGGAGTCGACGTGCGGGTAGTCGGTCTCGAAGGTGGCGTTGTCACGCCCGACGACGTCCAGGGACGCGACCCCGTGCTTGTCGCGGAAGAAGCAGCAGAAGATCTGCCGGTAGTAATACGTCGACGGCGGCTCCGGGATGAGGTCGCGGACGCCGCCCCACGCGCGGTGCTCCTCCCAGACGTCGTCGGCACGCTCCAGGGCGTACGGGATCCAGCCCATCTGGCCCTCGGAATAGGCGAGCTTGAGCTGCGGGAAGCGCACCAGGACGCCGCTGAAGAGGAAGTCCGCCATCGAGGCCATCGCGTTGTTGAACGAGAGCGAGGCCTGCACGGCGGGGGGCGCGTCCGGGGACGCGGCCGGCATCTGGGACGACGACCCGATATGCATGTTGATCACGGTCCCGGTCTCCTGGCAGACCGCGAAGAACGGGTCCCAGTAGCCGGAGTGGATCGACGGCAGCCCCAGGTGGGTGGGGATCTCGGAGAACGTCACGGCCTTCACGCCGCGTGCGGCGTTGCGCCGGATCTCCGCGACGGCGAGGTCGATGTCCCACAGCGGGATCAGGCACAGCGGGATGAGGCGCCCGCCGCTGTCGCCGCACCACTCCTCGACCATCCAGTCGTTGTAGGCGCGCACGCAGGCCAGGGCGACCTCCTTGTCGTGCGCCTCGGCGAAGGTCTGCCCGCAGAAGCGCGGGAAGGTCGGGAAGCACAGGCTGCCCTCGACGTGGTTGAGGTCCATGTCCGCGAGCCGCGCCTTGGGGTCCCAGCAGCCGCGCCGCATCTGCTCCCGGGTGATGCCCTCCAGGGTCATCTCGTCGCGGTCGAAGCCGACGGCGGCGATGTTGCGCTTGTACGGGAACTTCAGGTCCTCGTAGATCCACCAGTCGGTGGGCTGGCCGTCCGGGTCCATGGTGATCTGGTACTTGCCGCCGACGTAGGCGAGTTCGCCGATGCCCGCGGTGAGCGGCTGGGGCCCGCGGTCCCGGAACCTGGCCGGCAGCCAGGTCTCGAAGAGGTGCGCGGGCTCGATCACGTGGTCGTCGACGCTGATGATGCGGGGCAGTTCGGTCATGGGTCCCCCTCCGCGGAGATCCGGATCTGACGATCCGTCAGATGACGCCGTACCGGAAGGCTAGTCCCGCACCCCTGGACCGACAAGGCGCCGAGCCCTACGCTCACCCCACTATCTGACTGGTCGTCAGCTCACCGGGGGCCACCGTGACCCTGCACACCACCGCGCACGAGCTCAGCACCGCACCCACCCTCTGGGACCTGCTCTCCCGCCGCGCCGACCGCACCCCCGACCGCCCCGTCCTGCTCCAGGACGACCGCACCCTGACCTTCGGCGCCCTGCGCACCCGCGCCGAGCGGACCGCGGCCGGGCTGTACGGCATGGGCGTGCGCCCCGGCACGGTCGTCGCCTGGCAGCTGCCCACCCGCGTCGAGACGGCGGTGCTGACCTTCGCGCTGGCCCGCCTGGGCGCCGTCCAGACCCCGCTCATCCCGTTCCTGCGCGACCGCGAGGTGGGCTTCGCGCTGCGCGAGTCGGGCGCCGGGTACTTCGCCGTACCGGGCACCTGGCGCGGCTTCGACCACACGGCGATGGCCCGGCGGCTCGGCGCGAAGGGGGTTTTCGAGGCGTACGAGGACCTGCCCGACGGCGATCCGTCGGTGTTGCCCGCGCCGCCGGAACGGGGCACCGACGTCCGCTGGATCTACTGGACCTCCGGCACCACCTCCGACCCCAAGGGCGTCCTGCACACGGACCGCTCCCTGATCGCGGGCGGCACGTGCCTGGCGCACGCCCTGCGCCCCACCGCCGACGACGTGGGGTCGATCGCCTTCCCGTACGCCCACATAGGCGGCCCCGACTACACGGTGATGCTGCTGCTGTACGGCTTCCCGGCGCTGCTGCTGGAACAGTTCGCGCTGCCGGACGCGCTGCCCGCGTACCGCGCACACGGGGTGACGATCGCCGGCGGTTCCACGGCGTTCTACTCGATGTTCCTGGCCGAGCAGCGCAAGCGGCCCGGGACCCCCGTCGTCCCGACCCTGCGGCTGCTCGCGGGCGGCGGGGCGCCGAAGCCGCCCGACGTCCACCACGCCGTCGTCCGCGAGATGGGCGTACAGCTCACCCACGGATACGGCATGACCGAGGTGCCGATGATCACCATGGGTACGCCGGACGACACCCCCGACAACCTGGCGACGACCGAGGGGCGCCCGCCGCGGGGCATGGAGATACGGATCGTCGACGGGGAGGTGCGGCTGCGCGGCGAGGCCGTTTGCCGGGGCTATCTCGACCCGGCGCAGACGGCCGAGGCGTTCGACGAGAACGGCTTCCTGCGCACCGGCGACCTCGGGCGGCTCACCGCCGACGGGCACCTGGTCCTCACCGGCCGGCTCAAGGACGTGATCATCCGCAAGGGCGAGAACATCTCCGCCAAGGAGATCGAGGAACTGCTGCACCGGCATCCGGCCGTCGCGGACGTGGCGGTGATCGGCCTGCCGGACGCCGAGCGGGGGGAGCGGGTCTGCGCGGTGATCGAGCAGCCGCCGCGGGTCACCCCGTTGACCCTGGAGGCGCTGACGTCCTACCTGCGCGCGGAAGGGCTGTCGGTGCACAAGCTGCCGGAGCAGCTGCAGGTGGTCGACGCCCTCCCGCGCAACGACACCCTGCGGAAGGTGCTCAAGTACAAGCTCAGGGACCGCTTCTCGGCTACTCGGGGACGGTGAAGTAGCGGGCGAACGCGGAGATGATCTCCGTCTCGCTCACCTTGCCGTCGCCGTCGCCGTCCAGCGAGCCGGCCGCGGCCCGCGCGATGTCGCCGGGGGCTCCGAGCACCCGCAGCACGCGTGCGAGGTCCTCGACGGTGGCCGCGCCGTCGCTGTCCGGGTCGGCGACGGCGAGGGCCGCGTGCAGGAAGGGGCGGGCGATCTCGGCGAAGCGGTCGGGGTTGTCGCGCAGCCGCTTGACCGCGCCGTTGACGAACTCCTCGCGGGTGATGCGCTGGTCACCGTCCCGGTCCGCTATCCCGGCCATGCCCTGCCAGAAGGCCTCGGCGCCGCCGTACAGCGCCTGGCCCTTGTCGGAGCGGGACGCCGTGCCGAACTCCACGAGCAGTGCCTTGGCCGCGCCACTGAAGTCCTCGCGGTCGATGTAGCCGTTGCCGTCCTGGTCGAAGGTGGCGAACCGGGCCGCGATCCTGCGCTCGTACTCGCTGCTGACCATGTCTTTCAGGCCGCCTCACGTCATGTCGGGTGCTTCTCGCCAGGGAGCGTACGACGCCGCGGGCGGTTCGGGAGCGGGAAAACGACGGTTGTGCCAAGACCGGGGGAATTTCGGAACAACGGTGTGGCAGAGAGTTCACGCGGAGAGAGGGCCGGCGTCGTCCGCGGTCGCGGAGGCCAGGTCGGGATGGACGTCGAACAGCCGCCGTACCCCCAGTGCGCCCAGAACTCGGTTGACGTGCGAGCCGTCGGCCGCGCCCTGGGCGGGGAGTATCAGCCGCAGTCGCCCCTGGCACGAGCGCAGCAGCCGACGGCCCGCGATCAGCACACCCACACCGCTGGAGTCGCAGAACCAGACCTCGGAGAGGTCGAGGACGAGACTGTGGCGGCCCTCGGCCACCGCGTCGTGCACCCGCTGACGGAGCACCGGCGATGTCACCAGGTCCAGCTCGCCCGACACATGGAGCACGGCCCAGTCGCCCTGCTCGCCGCCGGTCACCTTGAACGCCACCACCATGCCCTTCGTCGCCGGAACGTGCGGGAAACAGCCGGAACCATCCGGAAACGGAACCAGTCCCTACGCTTCCTTGCGGCGCGGCTGCCCAGCGGCCGTTCCCTGAAACACCTTGCCGGAAACGAAACCCAAACGGAAAAGGCTTGATTCAGTCGCATTCGATCCTGTTCGATCAGGTCTGGTCTTGTACGCGGTGGGTAGGCGCGGCGCGAAAGCGCACTATCACCTGCGACTGGTCGAGGGGCGCGCATTGGCACAAAGGGGCGTGCGTTGTCCGACGTGCCGACTACATTCGAGGTGGCGATGGACGCAGGCTGGACACCGGGACGAACCACGGGGAGGGGGCCGCATGGCGAAGAAGGACGCACCGCCCCGTTGGGACCGCAAGATGCAGCAGCGACTCGCACGCGGTGAGGCGGCCGCCCTCGGCGAGCTCTACGACCGTTTCGCCTCCCTCGTGCACGGTCTGGCCCACCGCGTGCTCGACGACGAGCGGGCCGCCGACGGCATCACCCGCGAGGTCTTCATACATCTGTGGGAGCACCCCGACGCGTACGACCCCAAGCAGGGCCCCCTCCGCTCCTGGGTGGCGACCCTGACCCACCGCCTGGCCGTACAGCGCCTGCGCGCCACCGAGACCGCGGCCCTCGCCGAGGGCGGGCACGGCTCCAGCGAGGACCTGGAGCTCAAGGTCCGCCACGCCTCCGTCGCCGCCCGTGCCGACTACATCGTCCAGTCCATGCCCGCCCCGCTGCGCGCCGCCCTGGAGCGCGCCTACTTCCAGCGCCGTGACTACCGCCAGACCGCCACCGACCTCGGCATCACCGAGGACGAGGCACGCCGGCGCCTCCGTCTGGGCCTGCAACTTCTCTCGACGGCCCACGACGCCGGCGCACCGCCCGGATACGGAGGTGCGGCGTGACGGACCCGGAACACCACGAACCGCCCGACGAGCACGAGCACCACCCGCACGGCGCGGAGAAGAAGGAGGACGAGCCGCACACCCCCGCCCACCAGCCCCGCATACCGATGCCAAGGGCCTCGGTGGAGGACACGGGCCTGCCCCTCCCCGCCCTCGACACCCTCCAGCCGTCCTACCCGCCCCTGGAACACCACGTCCTGAAGTCCCTGCTGGGCGCGTGGGCGCTGGCCGCCTGCTCCGCCGAGGAGACGCTGGCCGTCGAGGACCACCTCGGCCTGTGCGGCAACTGCGCCGACGAGGCGCGGCGGCTGCGCGAGGCGGTCGGCCTGCTGCAACGCCCCGACAGCCTCGACCTCGACCCGGGCCTGCGCACCCGCGTCCTGGCGACCTGCCTGGACCGGCGGCCACCGCGCATCCCGGTCCCCGAGTGGGCCAGGCCCTACGACGCCGAGACCGCACGCCTCGACGCCCTGCTCCAGGACTTCGGGGACGCCGAGTGGCACGCGCCGGTACGGCTGCGCTGGTTCGACGGCACGGAACCGGCCAGCCGCCGCACGACCGTCGCGGGCGTCATCGCCCACCTCGTGGCGGTCGACGGCCTGATCGCCGTCGCCCTCGGCCTGGACGACCCCCTGGGCGACACCGACGCCGACCCGCCGACGCCGACGGCCCGCACGGAGGCGTACTGGCGGGCCTCGCACTTCCCGCCCACCCGCACCGTCCAGGCGCCCTGGCGCGAACAGGGCCACGGCATCGTGCGTACGGCGTCCTTCACGGGCGGCACCGAGGGCAAGCTGGGCGTGCCGTACGGAGTGGGCGAGCTGCCGCTGCACGACGCGATGATCGAGCGGGCCTTCGAGTGCTGGGTGCACGCGGAGGACATCGCGGACGCGGTGGACTACCCCTACGACCCGCCGTCGGCCCGCCACCTCAACCGCATGATCGACCTCGCGGCCCGCCTGCTGCCCACGTCCCTCGCGGAACGCCGCCGCGCGGGCCTGGCGAGCCCCGCCCGGACCCACCGCCAACTGGTCCCCGCCGGCACCCCCGGCCGCACCCTCCGCCTGGAGATCGAGGGCTCCGGGGGCGGCGAGTGGCTGATCCCCCTGGACTCCCCCGCGGAGGTGGGCTCCACCGAGCACGAGGTGGCCCACGTCGCCCTGGACGGCGTCGAATTCTGCCGCCTGGCCGCGGGCCACGTCTCCCCCGAGGAGGCGGCAGCGGGCCAGCTGGGCGACCGCGAGGCCATCAGGGACGTCCTCCTCGCAGCAGCCTCCCTGAGCCGCATGTAGCCCCACGGCAGAGGACCGATCGCCCCCAACCAGGCGGCTGGCGCGGCACACCGCAGTCGCGTACGGCGGTAACCCCCCGGCACGGCCCCGACCCCGGACAGAAGGCGCCACCCGCACCCCCACCGCATCCGCACAGGCGCCGCAGGCCTGGCGGCGCGCCACCGCCTACGCGAACACGACCGTCCGACGCCCGTTCAGCAGAATCCGCCGCTCCGCGTGCCACTTCACGGCCCGCGCCAGCGCCTGGCACTCCACATCCCGCCCGATCCCGACCAGCTGATCCGGGGCGACATCGTGACGCACCCGCTCGACCTCCTGCTCGATGATCGGTCCCTCGTCCAGATCCGCCGTGACGTAGTGCGCCGTCGCGCCGATCAGCTTCACACCCCGCGCATGCGCCTGGTGGTACGGCTTGGCGCCCTTGAAGCTGGGCAGGAACGAGTGATGGATGTTGATGATCCGTCCGCTCAGCTGCTTGCACAGATCGTCGGAGAGCACCTGCATGTAGCGGGCCAGAACGACCAACTCCACGCCCTCTTCCCGCACGATCTCCAGCAGCCGCGCCTCCCCCTGCGACTTGGTGTCCTTCGTCACCGGAATGTGGTGGAACGGAATCCCGTAAGTACCCACCAGCTCGGCGAATTCGGTGTGGTTGGACACCACCCCGGCGATCTCCACAGGCAGCGCACCGATCCGCGCCCGGAACAGCAGATCGTTCAGGCAGTGCCCGAACTTGCTGACCATCAGCAGAATGCGCATCTTCTCGTCGGCCCGGTTGATCTGCCACTCCATGTGGAACGAGTCACCGATCGCCGCGAAGCTGGCCCGCAGCTTGTCCACCGTCACCGGCGCATCCGCCGAGAAGTGGACACGCATGAAGAACAGCCCCGTGTCATGGTCACCGAACTGCTGACTGTCCTCGATGTTGCAGCCGGTCATGAAGAGGTAGCTCGAGACGGCATGCACGATGCCCTTTTTGTCCGGGCAGGACAGAGTGAGGACGTACTGGTCGACCGGCGCGGCCGTCTCGGCCGCGGCTCTGTTGGGCTGCTCGTTCATGCACCACAGGGTCCCACACGGACCTGAGCAGCCAGAAGCCCTAGGCCGACCGCGTCAGGATCCGCAGCACCTCAAGCGTCCGAGGCGCCCCGTCGGGATCCTCCCCGTCGCTCACCGCCATCCGCACGTGCGCGTCCCGAGCCGCCCGCACCGCCTCCGGCCAGGCCGGATGCTCCATGTACGAGGACACCGGCGCGTCCGGCCCCACCTGGTGCATGATCCGCAGCACCCGCAGCACCGCGGTGTCGATCAGCGCGGCCTCCTGCGAGTCCCGGAATATGGTCCCGACGTACTTCTCGGCGGACCAGTGATCGAGCCAGGTGTCCTCGACCAGCCGGTACACGGCGTCGGTCACGTCCCCGTATCCCTCGACGCCCGCAAGCCAGACGTCCCGCTGGAACACCGGATCGGAAAGCATGTGCAGCGCGGAGCGCACATTGCTGCGCCAGCGCCACCACGGCATGTCGTTCAGTGGCATGCCACCCATCGTGGATGAGCGCTGCCCGCGACGGGAAGGGTTCACCGAACCTTGTACTCCTTGCACACCTTGCACGGTCATCGATCGTACGTTCCTCGCCACGCGCCGTTCACCGGACCCCGCAATTCACCTGGACGTCACCTCCTGTTGAGCAAGGGTCACTCAGAGGTTATTGATGTGGCGGAATCGTGCGGGCCCATGACCGGCAGGCGACGCACCCGCAGCACATTCCTCCCCGCCCTCACCGGGCCCGTCAAAACCCTGCGCGCGGCGGGCGCCCTGGTGGCGTGTGCGTCGCTCGCCGTCGGATGCGGGGTCGTCCCCGGTCTGCCGGGGGACACCGGGGACGACCCGATCACCGTCATGACCTGGGCCCCACAGGACACCAACACCACGAACAAGCCCGGCATGCCTGCCCTGGCGCTCGCCTACGCCCGCCACGTCAACGCCGACGGCGGCATCAACGGCCGCAAGCTCAAGGTCGTGATCTGCAACGACCGCAACGACAGCGTGCACGCCGCGAAGTGCGCGCGCCGCGCGGTCAAGCAGAAGGTCGCCGCGGTCGTCGGCTCCTACAGCCAGTTCGCCGACACGTTCTTCCCGATCCTCGAGGGAGCGGGCATACCGTACATAGGCGGCTACGGCATCACGAACGCCGAGTTCACCAGCCCGCTCTCCTACCCGGTCAACGGCGGCCAGCCCGCCCTGCTGGCCGGCCTCGGCAGGCAACTCGCGAGCAACTGCGGCCCGGTCACGTTGGTCCGGCCCGACACCATCGCGGGTGACGAACTTCCCAACCTTCTCAACTCGGGCCTCGAGTCGGGCGGTCACACCCACGTGACCGACCTTCGGGCGGCCGAGGACGCCACCGAGTTCTCCGCGCAGTCCGAGCAGGCCCTGACCCGGGCCACCGAGGACCCGGGGAAGCGGGGCTGCGTGGTGCCGGCCCTCGGCGACCGCACCAACACCTTCATGGACTCCTTCCGGCGCGACCGCGAGGAGTACCCCGACGTGCGCACGGGCACCGTGCTCGGCAGCGTCGACCAGACGGTCATCGACGCCACCGGTGGCGCGTCGAGCCCCTACGAGGGGGCGTACATCACCGGCTGGTACCCGGTGGAGACCGACAAGCGCTGGGACGGGATGAAGAAGGTCATCCGCGAACAGGCCTTCACCGACACCCGGATCGACCCCGCGGACGCGGGCGTGCAGACCACCTGGATCGCGTACACCGTCCTGGAGGCCGTCGTGAAGGCGCTCGGCGACGGCGAGGTCTCCGCGGACACGGTACGGCGCACCCTGGACGACGGATTCAAGGTCACCACGGGCGGGCTCACGCCGACCCTGCGCTGGCAGTTCCAGGACGTGCTGGCCTCCGTCGGCCTGCCGCGCCTGGTCAACACCGACGTGACTCCTCAGGTGGTCAAGGAGGGCCAGCTGGTGGCGGACCGCCAGGGCGCCATCGACGTGACGAAGACCCTCCAGGGCACCGAGAACCAGGAATGACCTCCCGGCGCCCGGCGCCCCGGTCACCTCACAACTGGGTCGGCTGGCGCTCGGTCAGGCCGTAGGTCCGGGCGATCGCGTTCCACAACTTGGCCGCCTCGGCCTTCTGCGTGGTGGCGATGCCGCTCTCCCGGTTGCCGGCGGCGGTCTGGCCGGTGCTGTGGGCCTGCCCCTTCTTGCAGAGCTTGCCCTTCTGCCCGGCGACCTGGTCGGCCCAGGCCGCGTAGTGGTTGTCCGCGGAGGCGGACGCCTTCCACGCCTTCTTGAGCGCGTCGGTCAGCGCGGCGTGCTCGGGCAGCTTGTCGACGGAGATCCCGGACAGCTGGGTGACCAGGCTGTTGCGCTGCTCGGCGGCGCCGCGCAGGTCCTGAGCGGCCTGGGCGAGGTTGCCGCAGGACTTCACCTGACCGACGGCACTGATCACCGTGGCCCGGCTGTCACCGCTGTCGGCGAGCAGCTTGTCCAGGGCGACGGCCTGCTCCTTCGCCGGGTCGGCGGACGGTGAGCCAGAGGCCTCGCTGCTCGCCGGGGCCGGGGCCGAGGCGGAGACGGGTAGAGGGTCCTTGTCCTGCTCACCGTCGCCACCCCCCGCGAGCAACGCGCCGGCCCCGATGCCGACCACGGCGATGGCGACGCCGCAGGCCGCGATGAGCGGCACCTTCGAGCCGGTCCGGCCACCGCCGTCCCGGGATCCCCGGGAGGCCCGCCGTCCCTGCGCCGGGCCGGGAGCGTCGTAGGACGGCTGCGGGGCGGCGTGTCCGGTGCTCTGCGGCGGCCCCTGGTAGCGGGGCATGTGCTGGGTGGCGCCGGCCTGGCCGCCGTCGCCGCCGGGTCCGCCGCGGAAGAGGTTGTCGAACTCGGCGGGCGGCTGCCGGTCCCCGTACGCCCCCTGCCCGGGCACGGGCGGGATGTACTGCGTGGCGTCGGCGTCGGATCCGGACGGCATCGGTCCGGCCCCTCCGCCGTCCTCCTGGGCCCTCCCGAGGTAGGTCGTCGTCTCGGCGGGCCGGTCCGCCGGTCCGCCGGACGGCATCTCGGGCGGCAGGGCCCCGGGCCCGACCGGCGGTATGTACTGCGTGGCGCCCTCGTCGCCGGAGGCCGTGGACGGCGCGTACCGGTGGGCGCCTCCGTCACCGGGCCCACCGGTGACGGGCGGGATGTACTGGGTGGCACCCTCGTTCCCGGGGCCGCCCGGGGCAGGGTAGTGACCGCCACCGACCGGCGGGATGTACTGCGTGGCCCCCTCGTCGCCGGGCGCGGCCGCGACCGGCGGTATGTACTGGGTCGCCCCGTCGTCGGCCGGCGGCATCGGTGCGCCGTGACCGGCGGGGGGCAGCGGCGCCGCGCCCGGCGTTCCGTAAGCCCCGTAGGACGCCTGTGGGTCGTTGCCGTACGGCTGGCCGGGCGCCGCCTCCTGGGGGAGCGCGCCCGGCTGGTCCTGCGCCGCCCACCGGGCAGGCTGCTGCGCCTGCCACGGATCGGCGGGCGGAGTCTGCCAGTCCTGGCCCGGCTGCGGGGCCGGGGCCTGGTGCTGTTCGGGCCCCCACGGCTGCCCCCAGGCCTGGCCGCCGGGCGGCGCCGAGGCCGGGGCGGGGCCGTCCTGTGGGGCGCCGTGCCGCTGCCCCGCGGCTCGGTCGGCGGGTCCGCCCGTCATACCCGGCAGCAGCGGTTCGCCACCGTCGGAGGGCAGCACGATGCCTTCGCGCGCGGGCCGCGCCGAGGGCTCCTCGCCCTGTCCACTCTGCGTCACCGGGGCTCCTACGAATGGGGGACCATCGGAATCGTCGGCTCACGCTACCGGGTCCCCCGAGCCGGTTGCCACGCAGCACAGGACCTGACCTCATGCCCTGTGACCGCCGTAACAAAACCGGCCCGCGGCACGCTGCTTATGTCACCTCCGGCTCCCGGCGCCCTCGTTCTCCGCGCGTTCACGCCCGCGCGAGGCGTATTTCACGCGGCCGCCTGGAGGTCCAGCCGCGCCCCGAACTCCCGTACCACGGACTCCTCCTGGAACGGCTCAAGCCGCTGCTGGAAGTCCTCCAGGTACTCGGCGCCCCGGTTCGAGCGGAGGGTCTCCAGCAGTTCGACCGCTTTCAGCCCCGTATGACAGGCCTGCTCGATCTCGCGCTGCTGCACCTGTGCCGTGGCGAGCAGCACGTAGCCGATCGCCCGCCTGCGCGCCCGGGACTCGGGGTGGCCGTCGAGGGACTCCTGCGCGCACCGCGCCGCCGCCTCGGCCTGGCCGAGGTCGCGATGGCAGTGGGCCAGTTCGTCGGCGAGATAGGCCTCGTCGAAGTGCGCGATCCACGCCGGGTCGTCGCCGGAGGCGCCGTCCACCTGCTCCATGGCGGTCACCGCCCGCCCGGCGGCCGCCTGGGTGGCGCGCGCGTCGCCCAGCAGGGCGTGCCCGCGCGCCTCGGCGGCGAGGAACATCGCCTCCGCGCGCGGGGTCACGCGCCCCCGCGCCCCCTCCTGTGCCGCCCGCGCCAACTGGGCGATCTCCCGCGGGTTTCCCAGCTGCGCGGCCAGGTGGCTCATGGACGCGGCGAGCACATAGCCGCCGTAACCACGGTCACCGGCGGCCTGCGCGAGCCGCAGCGCCTGGATGTAGTAGCGCTGGGCGAGGCCCGGCTGCCCGGTGTCGACCGCCATGTACCCGGCGAGCTCGGTCAACCGCGCCACGGCCGCGAAGAGTTCCCGCCCGACGGCCTCCCGGTACGAGCCGGCGAGCAGCCCCGAGACGACACTGTTGAGGTAGTGCACGACGACCGGGCGCACATGCCCGCTGCCGTACTGGTGGTCCAGGTCGACCAGGGCCTGCGTCATCGCGCACACGGCCGCCACGTCCGACTGGCCCACGCGCGGGCCCGCCGAGCGCGCCACCTGCGCGTCGGGCGCGGAGATCAGCCAGTCACGGCTCGGCTCCACCAGTGCGGAGGCCGCGACGGACGAACCGGACAGGAAGTCCCGGCGCCCCACGTCACTGCGCCACAGCTCGCAGACCTGCTCGATGGCGCCCAGTACCGTCGGCGAGAACTGGAGGCCGACGCCCGAGGCGAGGTTCTTGCCGTTGGCCATGCCGATCTCGTCGATCGTGACCGTACGGCCGAGCTTGCGGCCGAGCGCCTCCGCGATGATCGCCGGCGCGCGGCCACGCGGCTGCTGTCCGCGCAGCCAGCGGGCCACCGACGTCTTGTCGTAGCGCAGGTCGAGACCGTGCTCGGCGCCGCACATGTTGACGCGCCGGGCCAGCCCGGCGTTCGAGCAACCCGCTTCCTGGATGAGCGCTTGCAGCCGTTCGTTCGGCTGCCGTGCGACGAGAGGCCTTGCGGCCATGGCGTACCCCCTGAGGCTGCGGTGCCTGCCCGCACACCGAGTTGTCGTGTCTTCCAGGACCCGAGCCCCCCACCCTGCGGGAGCGAGGAATTCCGGCCGTGAAGATCAATGCCCCGCGGACATACCGAAAATGCGAGGCATGCGAGGATTGCCGGGGTACCGGCGGTTGCCGACCCCACACCTGGCTACCCAGCTCCCGCCGCGGTTCCTCCTGCGCGCCCCCGGACATGCACCCATGCGCCCCGGATGCCGAATCGATGCTCCTCCCGCGCGCGGTCCGGCCGTAACCCGAGGTGGGGCTGGGAGTTGTGTTGAGCGTGGAAAAGACGATCCCGGCCACCGAAGCCGCACAGATTCCGAAGCAGCGCGGCGAATCGCTGCTGGAGACCGCCGTTCGCTACGCCGAGGAGCGTCACTGGGACGTGTTCCCCGGCACCTGGCTGGAAGCCGTCGGCGGGGTGCAGCGCTGCTCCTGCGGCGACGCCGCGTGCGATGCGCCGGGGGCGCATCCGGCACGGCCGGACTGGGAGACGCAGGCGACCGGCAGTGCGACGGTGGCGCGCCGGATGTGGCAGAAGCAGCCGAACGCGTCGATCCTGCTGCCGACGGGCCGGACCTTCGACGCGATCTCCGTGCCGGAGACCGCCGGGTTCCTGGCCCTGGCCCGCATGGAGCGGATGGAGCTGATGCTGGGACCGGTGACGCTGACCCCTGACCGGAGGATGCAGTTCTTCGTGCTGCCGGGCGCGTCCGTGAAGGTTTCCGATCTGGTCCGGAAGCTGGGCTGGTCGATCGGGTCGCTCGACCTGGTCGCACTGGGCGAGGGCGGCTACGTCGCCGCGCCCCCCACCCGCTTCGGCTCTCGCGGCGCCGTCCAGTGGGTTTGCCGCCCCACCCCCGCCAACCGCTGGCTGCCGGACGCCGAGGAGTTGATCTCCCCGCTCGCGTACGCCTGCGGACGGGACCGCTGACCAGGTCCCACGGGACAGGGCTCCCCTTAGGGTGCTCCCATGAACCAGGGAGCAGGGGCGGGGACGGCCGCCGTACGCGTACGAGGGCTCTGGAAGCGTTTCGGGGAGCACGTCGCCGTCTCCGGGATCGATCTGGAGCTGCCCGCCGGGCGGTTCATCGGGCTGGTCGGGCCCAACGGGGCCGGAAAGACCACCACGCTGTCGATGGTCACCGGGCTGCTGCGCCCCGATCAGGGCTCCGTCGAGGTCGTCGGGCACGACGTGTGGCGGGACCCGGTGGAGGTCAAGGCCCGCATCGGGGTGCTCCCCGAGGGGCTGCGGCTGTTCGAGCGGCTGTCGGGCCGGGAGCTGCTGGCGTACACGGGCAGGCTGCGCGGCCTGCCCGGCGCCGAGGTCGACAAGCGGGCCACCCAGTTGCTCGACGTCCTCGACCTGGCCGGCGCACAGCACAAGCTGGTCGTCGACTACTCGACCGGCATGCGCAAGAAGATCGGACTCGCCGCCGCGCTGCTGCACAACCCCGAAGTGCTGTTCCTCGACGAGCCGTTCGAGGGCGTCGACCCGGTGTCCGCCCAGACCATCCGGCGCGTACTGGAGCGGTACACCGCCTCCGGCGCCACCGTCGTCTTCTCCTCCCACGTGATGGAGCTGGTCGAGTCGCTGTGCGACTGGGTGGCCGTGATGGCCGCCGGCCGGATCCGCGCCCACGGCCCGCTCGCCGAGGTCCGCGGCGACGCCCCCACGCTTCAGCAGGCCTTCCTCGAACTCGTCGGCGCCCACGACCGCGACGCCGGCAGCGACCTCCTGGACTGGCTCGGCGGCGGCGCCCGATGACCGGCACCACGGCGACCCTCGTACAGCTGAAGCTGTCCCTGCTGCGCAACGGACTGCGGCAGTCCGCCGGGCGGCGCGCCGCCTACATCGCCTCCGCGGTCCTCACCCTGCTCTTCGCCGCGCTGCAACTGCTCGGCCTGGTCCTGCTGCGCGGCAACGACCACGCCGACGCCGTGATCGTGCTGCTGGTCGCCGTACTGGCGCTGGGCTGGGCGGTGATGCCGCTGTTCTTCCCCGGCGGCGACGAGACCCTCGACCCCACCCGCCTGGTCATGCTGCCGCTGCGGGCCCGGCCGCTGGTGCGGGCGCTGCTCGCGGCCTCCCTGGTGGGCATCGGGCCCCTGTTCACCGTGTGCATGCTGGTCGGCTCCGTGATCGCGGTGGCGCGCGGCACGGCGGCGTACGTCGTAGGAGTCGTCGCCGCCGTGCTGGCGCTGCTGGTCTGCGTGGCCCTCGCGCGGGCCGTCGCCGCCGCCAACGTCCGGCTGCTGACAAGCCGCAGGGGGCGCGATCTGGCCGTGCTGAGCGGGCTCGTGATCGCGGTCGGCGCGCAGGTCGTCAACTTCGGTGCGCAGCGGATCGGTTCGGCCGGTCTGGGGCAGCTCGAACCGGCCGCCGACGTGCTGCGCTGGATACCGCCCGCCTCCGCGCTCGGCGCCGTGGACGCGGCCGGCGACGGCTCGTACGGCGTCGCCGCCGCCCAACTCGCCCTGACCGCGCTGGCCCTGGTGGCGCTCATCGCGGTGTGGGCACGGCATCTGCACCGGCTGATGACCTCGCCGGACGGGTCGACGATCCAGGCCATGGCCGAGACCGCCGTACGCGACCGGTCCTCCGGCGGGCCGGCGCGGCTGCTGCCGGGCGGGCGGACCGGGACGGTCATGGAGCGCAGCCTGCGCTACGTGTGGCGCGACCCGAAGACCAAGGCGGCCTGGGTGACGTCGCTGGCCATCGGGCTGATCGTGCCCGTGTTCAACGCCTTGCAGGGCACCGGGTCGATCTACTTCGCGTGCTTCGCCGCGGGCATGCTCGGCATCCAGATGTACAACCAGTTCGGGCAGGACACGTCCGCGTTCTGGATGGTCGCCATGACCATCTCCTCCACCCGCGACGCCGCAGTCGAACTGCGCGCGCGTGCCTACGCCCTGCTGCTGATCACCCTGCCGTACGCCCTTCTCGTCACCGTCCTGACCACGGCGCTGCTCGGTGACTGGGCCAAGCTGCTCGAGGTGCTGGGCCTGTCTTTCGCGCTGCTCGGCGCGATGCTGGCGACCGGGGCGTGGACCTCGGCGCGCTTCCCGTACTCCATCCCGCAGGAGGGCTACAAGAACGTGGCCCCCGGCCAGGTCGGGCTCGCCTGGATCTCGATCTTCGGCGGGATGGTGGCCGCGGCCCTGCTGTGCGCGCCCGTCATCGTGCTGACCATCCTGATCAACACCAGCGCGGACGGCGACGCGTGGACCTGGCTGCTGCTGCCCGTCGGGACGGCGTACGGGGCGGTGCTCACCTACCTCGGCCTCCGGCTGGCCGCGCCGCGCACGGCCCAGCGGCTGCCGGAGATCCTCGCGGCGGTCAGCAAGGGCTGAGCCGTCGGCCGACGTCAACTCCTGTCGCCCGCCCGCCGTTCGGGCTTACGATCGTGGGACGGCAGTCGGCGTTGGGGGCGCGAGTGGCCAGGTGGTTCGGCAAGTCCCAGGAGAAACGGCCCGGCGACGACGATCCGCTGGGCACCGCGGACGAACTGCGGCTGGCCTACGGGCAGACGGGCGACCCGCGCCTGCTGCACCGCGCGGTCCAGGCGGCGGAACGGGCCCGGGAGGGCAGTACGGCCGACGACCCGCGCCACGCCGCCGCCCTGTCCGCGCTGTGCATGCTGTACCGGCTGCGCTGGGAGCGGGAACGGGACGCACGGCTGCTGGACCGGTCGGTGACGTACGGACGGGAGGCCGTCGAGGTCTCCCCGCCCGGCGACCCCGAGCTCGGCCGGCACATGTCGTCGCTGGCCACCTCGCTCCAGGAGGCCTTCGACCGCACCGGTAGGCGGCAGGACATCGACGAGGCCATCGCCCTCTACCGCGGCTGCCTCGACATCCTGGCGCCCGACCACCCCGAACACGCCGGGCAGGAGTCCAACCTCGCCAACGCGCTGCTCCGCCGGGTCCAGAAGTTCCCGGACCCGGCCGCGCTGGAGGAGGCCGTGGGGCACGCCCGCGCCGCGCTCGACCACACCCCGGCCCACGATCCGATGCACCCGGTGCGGCTGGTCAACCTGGGCGGGGCGCTGCTCGGGCTCGTGCAGGGCGGGCAGGTCCGGCACGCGGCCGAGGCGCAGGAGCTGTACGAGCGGGCCCTGCGCGAGTTCCCCCGCACCCATCCCGCGTACGGCTCCGTCCAGGGGGCGGTGGAGCGGATCCGCCACCTGCGCGGCATGCTCGGCATCTGAGCCGCGGAGGTGTCCGGCATGGCGGAACTGCGCCTTGAGGTGCGGGACTTCACAGGCCTCGACCGCTGGCGGTGGGAGCTGACCGAGCCGGGCGGCGGGCGTGTACTTGCCCGGCACGAGGTACGGCTCGACCCGGGCTGCCCGCCGTACGAGGCGTTCCTCGACATCCCCGGCCATGTGCGGCGGCATGCGGCGCCCGACCGCCGGACGGAGCGGGAGCGCGAGATCGTGCGGGAGGTCGGGGCATGGATCGGCACGGAGATCCTCGGCCCCGCCACCGGCGTCCTCCTGGCGGCCGCCCCGGTGGTCGTACGGGTCGTGGTCCCGACGGAAGTCCCCGAGGCGCGGCGGCTGCTGTACGTACCGCTGGAACTCGCCCACGTCGACGGGCGGCCGCTGGCCCTTCGGGGCGTCTCCCTGGTGATGCAGATCGGCGACTCCTGCGACCCGCACGCACCGGTCGCGGAGGGACGGCCGGTGCGGGTGCTGGCCCTGTTCAGCCAGCCGGAGGGCAGCCGGGCCCTGAACCTGCGGCGGGAACGGCTCGCGCTGACCAGGCTGTTCGCCGGCGCCGGACGGCACGTCGAGGTGCGGACGTTGCAGTACGGGGTGACGCGGGAGCGGCTGCGGGACGTGTTCGCCGAGGGGTGGGACGTCGTCCATGTGTCCGGTCACGGGGCACCCGGTGAGCTGCTGCTGGAGACCGGGAGCGGCGGGACGGACCGGATCCCGGCGCCGGAGCTGGGGGCGCTGCTGGGCGTGGCCCGCGGGGTGTCGCTGGTGACCGTGTCGGCGTGCTGGTCGGGGGCGTCGACGGTGCGGGAGCAGCGGCGGGCGCTGGGGGTGCCCACGGCCGGGGTCCCGGTGGACGAGGGGGGCCGCCCGCCGCACGTGGTCGGCGCACTGGCCGGGGAGCTGGTGGAGCGGCTCGGGTGCGCGGTGCTGGCGTTGCGCCATCCGGTGACGGACCGGTTCGCGATCACGCTGGCGGAGGGGCTGTACCGGCGTCTGATCATCGAAGGCAGGCCGCTGCCGGAGGCGCTCGAAGGGGTGCTGGCGCAGGAGCGCGACGCGGAGCGGTCGGCTCTGGAGGCGGGAACACCGGCGCTGTTCGGCGCACGGGCCGCGCGGTTGCGCCTGGCGGCGCCGCCCCGGCGTACGCCGCGGGTCGATCGCCTCCCTCGACTCCCCGCTCTCCCGGAGCACTTCGTGGGCCGGGTCGCCCTCATGGCGCGGGCCGGCGCCGCCCTCGCCCCGCGCAGCGGTCTGTGCGGCGTGTTCCTGCAAGGCATGCCCGGCGTCGGCAAGACGGCCTGCGCACGGGAGCTGGTGGCGACACACGCGCACGCCTTCGAGGAGGTCGCCTGGTTCAAGGCACCGGAACGCCCGGAGACGGACGGCCGCGCGGCCCTCGCGGAGTTCGCGGTGCTGTCGGAGGGGTTCCTGCGGGGGCGGCGAGGGCCTGACGACCAGCACGGGACCGACGCGCCACCCGGCGGCAACGGGCAGCACGCCGGTGACGGACGGCCGCACGCCGACGGGCGGTTCTGCGCTGACGAGCAGCTCGACGACGGGCGGCGGTTCGATGGCGACGGGGGGTTCGGCCTCGGCGGGGAGTTCGACCTCGACGGGCGGTTCGAGGAGTTCGTGGGCGCCGTCGCCCGGTGTCTTGCGCGGCGGCGGCTGCTGGTCGTCGTGGACCATCTCGACGGACTCCTCACGCCCACCGGGGCCTGGCGGGACGCGCGGTGGGAGGCGCTGCTCGCGGCGCTGTCGCGGCATGACGGGCCCGGACGGCTGATCCTGACCGGCCGGGTACGCCCGCCCGGCCCGGGCCCCCGGGTGCCGACGGCACCGGTCGACCTGCTGAACCCGGACGAGGCCCTGCTCCTCGTCCGCGAGCTGCCCCACCTCGGCCGCCTCGCCGACGGCCGCGCGCCCGGCATCGCCCCGGGCACCGCGCGCCGTCACCTCACCAGCCTGCTGGACCTCACCCAGGGCCACCCCAAGCTGCTCGAACTCGCCGACGGCCAGGCCGCCGACCCGGCGCGCCTGACCGCGTTGCTGGGGTCCGCCGGACGGGCCTGGGCGGAAACGGGTGAGGTGCCCGAGGGCTTCTTCACGGCCGGCCCGACCGTCCCCCGGGACGCCGACCACGCGCGCGTGCTGAGCGTCTGGACGGACGGCGTCACCGACGCCCTGGCGCCCGCCCCGCGCGACCTGTTCCACGTCCTGTGCTGCCTGGAGGAGCCCGACCGCACCCGGCCGGTCCTCGACCACAACTGGCCCGCACTGCGCGCCGGCCTCGGCCATCCCGACGCGCCCCTCACCCCGCTCCTCGACACCCTGGTCACATGCGGACTGCTCACCCGGCGGACCGCACCGGCACCGCAAGGGACGCACGAGTCGTACGACATCCAGCCCGCCGTCGCCGCCGAGGGGCGGGCGCGGGCCGGGGAGGCGTTCCGGCAGCTGGTGGACACGCGGATGTCCGGGTACTGGGTGCGGGTCTTCGAGCTCGCGTGGGCACGGGAGGGAACCGACGCGGAGGGCGCCCGTCTCGCCGGGCCGGTGCTCGCGCGCGCGGGTCTGTCGGCGGCGCCGTACCTGATCCGGTCACGCGTCTGGCAGGGCGCCGAGGCGCTGCTCCAGGCCGTGCTGCGCCGGGACGGCAGCCGGGCGACCCGGGTCCGGGTGCTGCCCGTGCTGCGCCGGCTCGCCGCCCTCGCCGCGACCGGCACCGGCGCCCC